>JADHOU010000112.1 GCA_016778825.1 Candidatus Puniceispirillum sp.
GCTGGCATAGCCGCGGGTGATTGATTTTAACCGGTCATAAAAATCGAAAACAACTTCATTCAGCGGCAGGCGATAAACGGCCATCGCCCGGTTGCCAGCATAGGTAAGGTCGATCTGCTCGCCGCGCCGCTCGGTACAAAGCGTTAAAACTGGCCCAAGAAATTCATCAGGCGTCATGATGGTGGCTTTGATCCATGGTTCTTCGATCGAGGCAAGGCGGCTAATTTCGGGCATATCGACCGGATTATGCAAATATAGATGTTTCCCATCGGTAAGGGTCATTTGATAAACAACCGATGGCGCGGTTGAAATTAGTTCAAGATTAAATTCGCGGCTCAATCGCTCACGGATCACTTCCATATGAAGAAGACCTAAAAATCCGCAGCGAAAGCCAAAGCCAAGCGCCGCAGAGGTTTCGGCCTCAAATGAAAAAGACGCATCATTAAGCGATAGTTTTTCAAGCGCCTCACGAAGGCCGCTGAAATCATTTGTATCCACCGGAAATAAGCCGCAGAACACCACTGGAATTGATGGTGCAAATCCGGGCAAGGCTGTATCGGTCGGGCGGCGTTCATCGGTGATCGTATCACCCACTTTTGCATCAGCAACACGTTTCACGCCAGCATTGATAAAGCCAATTTCACCCGGACCAAGTTGATCAAGCGCAATCGGTTTTGGCGCAAAAACACCTACACGTTCGACAACATGGGTCGCACCTGTCGCCATCATACGGATTTTCATGCCCTTTTTCAGCACGCCATGACGCACCCGCACCAAGGTCATGACACCAAGATAGGCATCATACCAACTATCAACCAAAAGTGCCTGCAAGGGGGCATTCTTGTCGCCAATAGGTGGCGGCAATTTGGTGACCAGCGCTTCGAGTATATCTTCAATACCTGCGCCGGTTTTCGCCGATGCTGCAATGGCATCATCAGCAGGTAAACCAATCACCTCTTCAATTTGGGCTTTGACCCGTTCAGGCTCAGCCGCAGGAAGGTCAATCTTATTGAGAACCGGTACAATTTCATGATCGGCATTGATGGCCTGATAGACATTGGCCAGCGTTTGCGCCTCAACGCCCTGACTAGCATCAACAATGAGCAATGAACCTTCACAAGCCGCCAATGATCGCGATACTTCATAGCCAAAATCCACATGGCCTGGCGTATCCATCAGATTCAAGATATAGGATTGTCCGTCTTTTGCTTTGTAATCCAGCCGAACGGTTTGCGCCTTGATGGTAATCCCGCGTTCGCGCTCGATATCCATACTATCCAGCACTTGTTCTTTCATTTCGCGGTCACTCAGCCCTCCGCAAACCTGAATTAACCGATCGGCAATCGTTGATTTGCCATGATCAATATGGGCAATGATGGAAAAATTGCGGATATTGTTGATGTCGATCATGATTTACTTTGCAATCTGAAACGGGCTGAAATGGCATTGTCCAGCCCATTCTATACAGCAATTTCTGTTGAAATACCGCATTTAATCATGGTTCGGGTTAAAGATTCGCGATCTTTTTCCTGTTTCAACCTGCCGCTTGCGTGTATTATCCAGTTCGTTCTGTTGTGATAAGACAGATATTTCAAATTCTTCAGATAAAGAGAAGCTGATGCCACGCTTGCGTCATGAAAAATACCGCCCATTTATCGGCCCTGATTTAGGTGACCGTACATGGCCGAGCCAACAAATTAAAACCGCGCCAATCTGGTGTTCGGTTGATTTGCGCGATGGCAATCAGGCCTTGATCGAGCCAATGGACAGCGCCCGCAAAATGGCTATGTTCAAAATGCTTGTCGCGATGGGATTCAAAGAAATTGAAGTTGGGTTTCCGGCTGCGTCAGATACTGATTTTAACTTTCTGCGCGAATTGATTGAAGGCGGTCATGTTCCGTCTGATGTAACGATTCAGGTTTTGACACAAGCGCGCGAACATTTGATCGATCGCACGATCGAGTCGCTTCGCGGCGCGCCAAATGCCATTTTGCATCTTTATAACTCGACAAGCACATTGCAGCGGCGGGTCGTGTTTAAATCAGATCGTGATGGGGTAAAACAAATTGCCATTGATGGCGCGAAGATGGTTGCTGATCGTCTTGCCAATTTTGGCGCTGGAAATCTGCGCCTTCAATATAGCCCGGAAAGCTTTACTGGAACCGAGCTTGATTATGCGCTTGATGTTTGTGAGTCGGTGATGGAGGTCTGGCAATCAAGCCCGGAAAACCCAACCATCATCAATCTGCCAGCAACGGTTGAGATGTCGACGCCAAATATTTATGCGGATCAAATTGAATGGATGGGTCGTCATTTTTCCAATCGAGATTCTGTGATTTTATCGCTTCACCCGCATAATGATCGCGGCTGTGCAGTCGCCGCAACCGAACTTGGCCTGATGGCGGGTGCCGACCGTGTCGAAGGCACTTTGTTTGGCAATGGCGAGCGTACCGGTAATGTTGACCTGATCACCCTTGGGCTGAATATGTTTACCCAAGGCGTTGACCCGCATCTGGACTTTTCCGATATCAACGGGCTGATCGAAACCGCCGAATTCTGTAACCAGCTTCTGGTTCATGAGCGCCACCCCTATGCTGGCAAGCTTGTTCATACCGCCTTTTCAGGAAGCCATCAGGACGCTATTCGCAAAGGCATGGACGCGCTCGCCGAATCCAATGACGATGTGTGGGAAGTGCCTTATCTGCCGATTGATCCGGCTGATATTGGGCGCACATTCGAAGCCATCATTCGGGTAAATTCCCAATCGGGAAAGGCTGGTGCGGCCTATCTTCTGGAAGCCGATCACCATATTCGCCTGCCACGCGGTGCCGAGGTTGAATTTTCTGGCATTGTGCAGAACGAGGCCGATACCACCGGTAAGGAAATCACCAGCCAGCGCATCTGGGAACTGGCCGAAGAGCATTATATCAAACCGCAAGGCCCGTTCAAGCTTATCAGCTTTGAATCAGGTCGGGCAAGCCGCGCAAGCGATGCCGAACGGATTACCGCGACCTTGCTTCATAATGGCAATGAAGTGACCATTACCGCCACCGGCAATGGCCCGATTTCGGCTTTTGTTGACGCGATGCGTGAAGAATTCAACCTTGCATTCCGGCTTGCTGATTTCGGACAGAATACCCGCTCGGCAACATCAAAAGCCGAAGCCGCCGCCTATGTTGAACTTGTCGTTGGCGATGATCAATCGGTCTATGGTGTTGGTATTGATACATCAATCACGCTTGCCCCGATCCGAGCCGTTGTTAGCGCTATCAACAAGCTGGCACGCGCCTAACCCCAAAGGCTGGACATTATGTGGTGAGGCTATCGGCCTTGCCATTGCGGTTTGCGCTTTTCAAGAAAGGCGCGAACCCCTTCGGCAAAATCAGCGCTTACATAGCTTTTCTCGATCAAATCAGCATCATTCGGCAATGGGGCGGCTTGGCGTAAACGCCGCAGCCCTTCAAGACTGGCCTGAATGGTCAGCGGTGCCATATGTTTCATCCGTTCGGCAAGTTGGTTGGCGCGTGCCATCAAACCATCCTGATCAGGCAAAACCTCATGCACAAATCCGCTTGTCAAAAGCGCTTCAGCATCCAACAATTCAGCGGTTAAAATCATATGTGCAACGCGTGACTCGCCAAATAATGCCGTTAAACGCCGAAGATTCGATACGGCTAGGCAATTGCCCAATGTACGGGCAATTGGCATACCGGCAACCGCCGCCGCGCTGGCAATGCGAACATGCGCTGCCGCTGCAATCACCAACCCACCACCCGTAACCGCGCCATGAAGCGCGGCAATCACCGGAACATGGCAGGATTCGATCTGGCTGATAACGGCTTCGACCTTTGCTTCATAACGCAACCCGTCTTCGGTCGAGTCAAAAGCGGTGAATTGGCCAATATCGGTGCCAGCTGCAAAGGCTTTATCGCCTGCCCCTGCAATGACGATGGCTTTGATATGATGAGCATCATCGGCAGTGCCTGCTATGGCGCAAAGCTTGGCCAATTCTTCATACATACCAAAGGTCAGCGCATTGCGTGCCTGCGGCCGGTTCAAGGTTACATGCGCGATGCCATAGTCAATGCGGACAAGCAATTCGCGATCAGTGGCAGTCATGTCAAATTCCTTCTAGCGATAGAATAGCTCGACCAGGAACATTGGAATGGCCGGAACATAGGTACAGATAAGAAGCACCCCAACCAGCACCCCAATAAAGGGTAAATTGACCCGTGTCACTTCCCAGATATTCGCCCGCGCAATCGAACAGGCGGTAATTAGAACCGAGGCCACTGGCGGCGTTTGCTGACCAATTGCAAGATTTAGCGTCACGACCAGACCAAAATGCACCGGATCAATGCCAACCTGCTGGATCAGTGGCACAACGATTGGCACAACAAGAATAATCGCCGCTGCCGAATGCAGGAAAAATCCAATGATCAGGAAAAACACATTCAAGATCAAAAGAATGACATATTTGCTGTCGGTAAAGGCAACCATCTGCGCTGCCAATTCCTGCGGAATCTGCGCCCGGGTCAAAAAGCCACCCATCAGAACCGATGCTGCAACTAGCACCATCACCACTGCCGTTTGCATGCCGCCTTCAAGCATCGCCCGATGAAGCTGCCTGAAATCAACTTCACGATACCAAATGCCGACACCGATCGCGGCCAAAACAGCTAGACCCGCAGCCTCAGTAGCGGTTACAAAGCCACCAAAGATACCGCCAAGAATGATTATTGGCAGTAAAAATGTAGGGCCAGCTTCGATTGCTGCATGACGAAGACGCGGCCAGTTAAACGCTTCTTCAACCGGCAAATTATACCGCCGCGCAAACCACCAAGATACGCCCATAAGGCCAATTGCTCCCATCAGACCTGGAATAAAGCCAGCGACAAATAGCTGTTCAACCGACGTATTGGCCGATACCGCATAAAGGATCATTGGAATTGATGGCGGGATAATGATGGCAAGTGATGCCGATGATGATGTGACCGCAGCCGCAAACGGCGCGCCGTAACCACGTTTTTTCATCTCGGGGATCAGGATTGATCCTAAAGCAGCAACATCCGCCACCGCCGAACCTGAAATTTCGGCAAAGAATAATGAAACGCCAATCGAAACCATGGCCAAACCGCCACGGACAGCACCAATCAGTGCCGACACAAATTCTATCAACCGCCGCGTCACACCACCCGCGTTCATAATGGCACCAGCCAGAACAAACATCGGAATGGCAATCAGGGAAAATTTCGTCGAACCATCATACATGTCAAGCGCGACCGTCACCAAAGACGATGGGCCTTCGGTTATCAACAATCCAAGAACACCGGCGAGCGCCAAAGAAATGGCGATCGGCACATTCAGACAAATCAGACCAATCACGGCCATTAAAATAATGAA
>JADHOU010000113.1 GCA_016778825.1 Candidatus Puniceispirillum sp.
TGGGTAAGCGTTGCGTCTTTGCTTCATCGTCTGGAATAAATGTGCCACTGAACACATTAGTTACAGCTAGCCCTTGTTCTCGAATGGCAAGATTGATCACTGCTCTTACTGATGAGAACACCCGCTTTACTGATGATGAAGACATCCCCCGATCAAATAGATAATCCCTAAACCGACCAGCGTCTGAAATTTCAAGTGCCGCCAAATCTTCGTGCCCAAGACAATCTGTCAGGTAGCGCATGCTTCGCTCTGAGGACTCGAAGAACAGCTTTGTCTTTCCACCACCCTTTAAACGGTGATAGAGCGCCAGCGCCTCTGTTATAGAAAAGCTTTTGGAACAGATGGTCGTTTTAGCATCTGGCGTCACCCTCAGACCAAGCTCTCTCGAATAGATCATTTCCATTCGTAAACTGTCCCAATAGCGTTCAAGCCTATCAGACAATGCTGCAGCAGACTTGGCTGCTTTTGATTCTGATTTTGTTCGCAGGGATACTTCGATCTTTCGCTTTTTGAAGCGATGCTGGAGGTCAGATGGAATTGACCGCGAGAAGTAAAAAGTATCGTTTCTTTTGTAAAAATATACCGGCAACCTTACCCACACCATAGGACAACAAACTCCTGTTCTAGAACGTTAATCGTTTAGAAACAGTCACTTGCATCGCGGTCCTAGGACCTTGGAACTTTGGAAATGGCGCGCTCGGGAAGATTCGAACTCCCGACCCCTAGATTCGTAGTCTAGTGCTCTATCCAGCTGAGCTACGAGCGCGTCTTTACCTTTTGGTCAATCACCAGCTTGCCTTGTGGCTTTGGCGGTGAGTAACAACCGATGCCGCGCAACATAGGTCAAGCCCGACCGGCTTGCAAGTGAATATTCACCCGACTTTACCGACTTTTCTATTGGTCATTCTCGTTGGTCTTTTTTCATCGTCTGAATCGGCTGTGAAAAAAATACTGCCTCAAGCATGTGCTTTGGCTTTACAGCTTTTACGGCAAACCGATATGATGGCGCCCATAACGTGGCCCTCGAGGCTTTGTCTTTGGTCAAGGGTGAAAAGCATGACAGAACAGCGTATCAAATCATTTCCAGTTTCATGGGAAGAATTACATCGCACCTCAAAGGCTCTGGCCTGGCGGCTGCTCGAGCTTGGCCCGTTTGACGGATTGATTGCGGTCACACGTGGTGGGCTTGTGCCAGCAGCGATTGTTGCGCGTGAATTGGAAATTCGGCTGATTGATACGGCCTGTATTTCATCTTATGCTGGAAGTGAGCGCGGCAAACTTGATGTTCTTAAACCATCGCCCTTGGCCGGTGATGGCAGCGGCTGGTTGATTGTTGATGATCTTGTCGATACGGGTGAAACCGCCAAGGCGCTAAAGCTGATGATGCCAAAAGCGCATCTGGCAACCGTATATGCAAAACCGGCTGGGCGGCCACTTGTCGATACATTTGTTACCGAAGTTTCTCAGGATACTTGGATTTTCTTTCCATGGGATCTTGAACCGCAGCCATCAACCCCGATCATCGGCCAACGTTAGCATAGAGCGCTCCGCTGAAACCGCAAATAGAGCTACAATAAAAGCAAGTTGGCAAAAAGGCTGGCAAAAAGGATGATGATTATAATAACCGGCCCGATGCAAATATCATTGACAGATGCGGCCATGCAGCCTATATCCCGCACTCAGTAATTTTCTAGATTCACAGTCATAAAGGAGCGTTCAGATGAAACGCACCTATCAGCCTAGCGTATTGGTTCGCAAGCGCCGTCACGGTTTTCGTTCACGCATGGCCACCGTTGGTGGTCGTCGGGTCATCCAGGCTCGTCGTGCAAAAGGTCGTGCGCGCCTCTCAGCGTAACTATATTCACAAGGATACCGGTGTTTGGTGTCTGACATGAAAATCATACCGTCGCGCGCCGGATTTCTTGCGGCGCGGTCCAAGGGCGAAAAAGCCCTTGCCAGAGGTCTTGTAATCCAAGCCGTCACCCGCGATTCGGATGAATGGCGGATCGGGCTAACTGCTACAAAAAAAATTGGCAATGCTGTCACCCGTAATCGGGCACGGCGACGTATGCGCGCTTTAGCGCGTGACCATCTGTCACCATTGGCAAAAAATGGTATGGATTATGTGTTGATTGCCCGTCACGACACCGCAACGGCAAATTGGCAAGACATGGCCAAAGGGTTGCAAAAAGCAATCCGCTATCTTCATCGCACCATCGCCAACGGCACAAACCCAAATGTCAAACCAGACGCCAAGCCAAACATCAAGCCTATAGCAGACAGCCAATCACAGGACCAATCATGAACCGGTTTGGCGGTTTTGCGCAAAAATTGGCGGCAAGTTTTCTGCTTGGGTTGGTTGGGCTTTATCGTTTGTTTATCTCACCGCTTTTGGGAACAAATTGTCGGCATTTGCCAACATGCTCACAATATGCGAAAGATGCGGTAATCACACATGGACCCTTGCATGGATCCTACTATGCGCTAAAACGTATTTTGCGCTGTCACCCTTGGGCCAAACCAAGGGTTGATCCAGTGCCACCATTGTTGAACAGGCCGAAAGACCTAGAAAATATTAATGCCAAAAACCAAAGGTTAGGTGAATGACTCCCGAAAATCGTAATCTGATTCTGGCCGTTGCGCTGTCAATGGCTGTTTTGTTTGGCTGGCAGATATTGGTCATTCAGCCCGAACTGGAAAAAGAACAGGCGCAAAAAGCCCTGATCGTGGAACAGCAGGCGGCAACTGCCAAGACACAAAATGTCGATGGCACGCCAGCAATCGCCAGCTCCGGTGAGGTGATCAATCTGACGCCAGGCGTGGCAGAACAGGGTGTCGCAACCGCCGATACTGCCAAACGCATCACCATTGACGCACCATTGGTTCAAGGCTCGTTCTCGCTTCAGGGCGCGCGGATCGATGATATTATTCTGACTGGCTATCGCGAAACTTTAGACGCCAAATCAGATAATATTCACTTTTTAAAAAAGACCAGTTCACAAGCACCCTTTTTTGCCGAATTTGGATGGGCGAGTTCAGATGCGGACCAGCCAATGCCATCAGCTCAAACCCTATGGGCGGCTGATCGTGATCTTTTATCACCATCAAGTCCAGTAACCTTGCGCTGGAACAATGGCAAAGGCCTGGTTTTCACCCGTAAAATTTCGATCAATGATGATTATCTGATCACTTATGATGATTCGGTTGTCAGCAGCCTTGATACAGCAATCACCATGTATCCTTTTGGTTTGGTACGCCGTCAAGGAACGCCGCCAACAAGCGGAATCTACATTCTGCATGAAGGTCCGCTTGGCGTTTTTGACGAAACCCTAAAAGAAGAAGATTATTCGGACTTGAGAGACGCTCCTGCTGGCGGCATGAAAGTCGCGCCAGAGGCTGCTGGTGGCTGGATCGGTATCACCGATAAATATTGGCTTGCCGCATTATTGCCATCACAGCAGGAAAAATTCACCTACAGCTTTCAATCATTACCGGGCAAGACCGACCGTTATCAGGTCGATTATATCGATAATGTTGGTTTGACCTTGGCCGCCGGTTCGGCCGTCAGCACTCAAGGGCGGCTTTTTGCCGGTGCCAAGAAAGTGGCTTTGCTAGATTATTATGGAGAAGAATTGGGTATTCCAAATTTTGATCTGGCGATTGATTTTGGCTGGTTCTATTTCCTGACCAAGCCGTTTTTCTATGCTATTGACTGGCTGTTCAATTTGTTTGGTAATTTTGGCGTGGCGACATTAGCCTTTACCGTTGTTGTAAAACTTGCCTTTTTCCCGCTTGCCAATAAATCCTATCGTTCGATGGCAAAAATGCGGATTCTGACACCAAAACTGCAATCGCTTCGCGAACGGTTTGGTGATGACCGGATGAAACTGAACCAAGAAATGATGGCGCTTTATAAAGCGGAAAAGGTCAATCCGGCGGCAGGCTGTTTGCCTGTGCTGTTGCAGATTCCAGTCTTTTTCGCGCTTTATAAGGTTTTGTTTGTGACCATCGAAATGCGGCATGCGCCTTTCTTTGGCTGGATTGCCGATTTGTCGGCACCTGACCCGACATCGATTTTCAATATCTTTGGCTTATTGCCCTATTCCGTCGATTTTCTACCGCCATTCTTACAATTAGGCTTATGGCCGATTTTCATGGGTATTTCCATGTTTTTGCAAATGCGCTTGAATCCGACGCCGCCTGATCCAATCCAGGCTAAAGTATTCCAGTGGATGCCGGTGTTTTTTACCTTCCTGCTAGCCACTTTCCCGGCCGGTTTGGTAATTTACTGGACATGGAACAACCTTCTTTCAATGGCGCAGCAATGGTACATCATGAAACAAGTGGCGAAGAGCAGCTAACCATCACAAATGAAGTTGGTCGGCTGCTTTTTGCCGGCCAGTGTAATTTTATTGCTGCCGCCAATAATATGAAGGCATTGCCGCCGGTTACCTTGCCGGAAATCTGCTTTGCTGGCCGGTCGAATGTTGGCAAATCCTCACTGGTGAATGGATTGACCGGACGGCGAATGCTGGCGCGAACATCGCAAACGCCAGGCCGGACGCGGCAATTGATTTTTTTCAATCTTGCGGATCGTCTGCAATTGGTTGATTTGCCAGGCTATGGCTATGCCTCGGCACCAAAAACCGATATCAAAGCTTGGACCAATCTCACCCGCAAATACCTTGCTGGCCGCCCATCCTTGCAGCGGGTATTTTTGCTGATTGATAGTCGGCGCGGTGTTGGCCCAACCGATCATGATATCATGGCGCTTCTTGATGAAACGGCGGTGTCATGGGCGGTGGTGATAACCAAGGCCGACAAACAAAAGGCTGAATCCTTGGCGAAAACATGCAAGGAAACCAAAGCAAAAATCAGTAAATATGTTGCCGCCTATCCCGAATTATTCATCACCTCATCCGAAGATGGAACCGGCATCGAGGCATTGCGGGCGCATTTGTCAAGATTTGCCCTGCCAAAGGCCGATTGAACTACCCCCTAAAGCGGGGTAAGCGATTTAACAACCGAAACCGAATTAAATTGCGCCAAGCTATTGCGCTCTTGGCTGGATTGCCGATAATCAGCGCGGTAAATAGGCGCAAGGCCATTGGCATCTGCGCTCTTTTCGAGAAATCCGGCCTGATATGGCCCTTGCTGTAAAGGCGATGAAGATGGAAAATTCAGCTGACAAGATGCAGGTTGATCTGCTGGCGAAAACCGGAATGCTTATCGAGGCGCTTCCGTTTATGCGCCGCTATTCTGGCAAAACCATCCTGATTAAATTTGGCGGCCATGCGATGGGCAAGGCTGATTATGTGAATGCGTTTGCCGCCGATATCGCTTTGCTGG
>JADHOU010000114.1 GCA_016778825.1 Candidatus Puniceispirillum sp.
GTGAAATTAAATGACGATATCCATATTCTTGAGCTGTTTCACGGCCCAACAATCGCCTTTAAAGATTATGCCATGCAGTTTCTGGCACGCGCCTTTGACCGCGCTTTGGCAAAACAGCAAAAGCATGCGGTGATTTTAGGAGCGACAAGCGGTGATACGGGCTCGGCCGCGCTTGAGGCGTTTCAGGGGCGTGATGCGGTTGATGTGTTTATTCTGTTTCCTGATGGTCGTGTCTCGCCGGTGCAACAGCGGCAGATGACATCGGTGATTGATGATGGTGCTTTTGCAGTTTCGGTTAAGGGCGATTTTGACGATTGTCAGGCGCTTGTCAAAACCCTGTTCAATGATCACCAATTCCGCGATCAGGTTGGGCTGTCGGCGGTAAATTCGATCAATTGGGCACGTTTGATGCCGCAGATTGTCTATTATTTTTCATCGGCACTTGCTTTGGGCGCGCCTGATCAAAAAGTCGCCTTTTCAGTGCCAACAGGTAATTTTGGAAATGTGTTTGCGGGCTATGCAGCGGTGCAAATGGGTTTGCCTGTCGAACGGTTGATTGTGGCATCGAACCAGAATGATATTCTGCCCCGGTTTTTCGAGGCTGGCACAATGGCGCGTGAAACCGTGGTGCCGTCGCTTAGCCCGTCAATGGATATTCAGGTATCGAGTAATTTTGAGCGGTTGCTCTTTGAATTGCTTGGCCGTGATGGTGCCAAGACAGCGGCCGTGATGCAGGATTTTGCGGCAAGTGGTTATTTCACCCTCGACGCTGATGTGATGGAACGCGCCTATGCGTTATTTTCGGCCTATCGGCTTGATGATGCGGGAACGGTTGCTGAAATTGCGACAACAGCCAAGAATGACGGCATGGTTCTTGATCCGCATAGCGCGGTTGGCTTGTCAGCGGCGCGGCGTGCGCATGCCGATGGAACAGTGCCAAAAGATGTGCCGATTATCAGCCTTGCCTGCGCGCATCCGGCAAAGTTCGAATCGGCGGTGGAAACGGCAACTGGTCAAAAGCCTGTTTTGCCGCCGCATATGACCGATCTGATGACGCGCCCCGAGAAAATGCAGACAATTGATGCCAATGCCGATGCGGTTAAGTCATTGGTTCTGGCACGAAAGCGAAGCGTATGACAACAAGAGTAAGTGAGCTTGCCAACGGGCTGAAAATCGCAACAAGAGCGATGCCGCATGCTGCCACCTTGTCAGTTGGTATATGGGTTAATGCTGGGGCTCGCGATGAAGGCGATCATGAACAGGGCATCGCACATATGCTCGAACACATGGCTTTTAAAGGCACCAAGCGGCGTGACGCGCAGGCCATTGCCACCGAGGTGGAAAATGTTGGCGGCTTTATGAATGCCCATACAAGCCGCGAAGAAACCGCCTATTATTTGCGGTTATTGCCAGAACATATTGATCTTGGCGTTGATATTCTTGCTGATATTCTAACCGAATCAACTTTGCCTGAATTGGAAATAGAACGCGAACGCGGCGTCATTATTCAGGAAATCGGCCAATCGCTTGATACGCCAGATGATCTGGTCTTCGATCTGTTTTCAGCGGCCTGTTATGATGGTCATACGCTTGGGCGACCAATTTTAGGAACGGTCGACAGCGTTTCGGCATTTCGCCAACAAGATTTGGAAGCATTTTTGCGGCGTCACTATGGCGCGGGTCAGATGCTTGTTTGTGCTGCCGGATCGGTTGATCATGATGATCTGGTACAGCGCATTGGCGCGCGGCTTGGCCATATCGGCAATGCTACATCGGCGATACGCCATGCCGCATCATGGACAGGTGGCCGCAAAATGGTCAAGCGTGATCTTGAACAATCGCATATTGTTTTCGGGCTTCCTGCCAAAATTGACACAATGGCCGAACGGTTTTCTTTGATGGCGTTATCGACCCTTTATGGCGGCGGCATGTCATCACGATTATTCCAGCAGGTGCGCGAAAAACGCGGGCTTTGCTATTCGATTTTTTCATTTTCGTCGCTTCATTCCGATGGCGGCTGCTTTTCGGTCTATGCCGGTACATCTGCCAATCAGGTTGATGAAATGTTGGCGGTATGCGCGGAGGAATTGGCCTCGGTGGCAGGCGGCGTACAAGCTGATGAAGTGGCACGCGCCAAAGCCCAGATTCGTGCTCATCTATTGATGAGTCGTGAGTCGGTTTCAGGATGCGGCGATGCGTTGGCACGCCAGATCATGCTTTTTGGGCGGCCACAATCGGATGATGAATTGCTGGCTGCGATTGACGCGATTGACGGACAGAAGATTGCCGCAATGGCTGCCAGCCTGATTTCCGGCAATGCACCGGCAATGGCCTGTGTTGGGCCGTCTTTGGCGGTTATGTCGAATGATGATTTGGCGGCGCGGCTTGCGGCCTAGGCTGTGCCTGCATCGGCGACATAATGCGCTGGATCAATGCCAAGGGTTGCATAGGCCTTGGCCCAGATATCGTCACTTTCAAAGCCGAATAAAAGATCACTGCTTGCTGGTAGGTTAAGCCAGATATTGGCCGCCATTTCCTGTTCCAACTGGCCTGCATGCCATCCAGCATAGCCAAGCGAAACAATCGAATGAACCGGTCCGGTACCATTGGTGATATCGCGAAGGATATTCACGCTTGAGGTCAGGCCAATTTCATGCGTCACGGCAACGCTTTCGGGGCGCATATGATCTTGGGAATGCAGCACAAAGCCGCGCGTGCTCTCAACCGGCCCACCAATATAAACGGGCTGGTCGCCGTGAAACCGCGGCGCGCCCATTTCCAGTGTTTCACATAGACGCCGAAGGTCAAGCTGGGCTGATCGCTGATTGATCACTACGCCCATTGCCGCATTTTGGTCATGTTGGCACATCATGATGACGCTATGTTGAAACCGTCTGTCATCAATATGGGGGCTGGCAATCAAAAGCTGGCCTTGCAGGCTGGCCGCAACGCCAAAAGGCGTTACATGGTGCAAATGATTGTCTGTCTGACTTGTATCTTTTCTGACCGTCATTATTTACACTAGACAGCAAAGCCTTAACAGGTAAAGCAAAACCATTTTTGCAAACTGGCCGCAATCTATGCGTCGATGGATCAAATCATGTCAAAGCCATCCATATCCATGCGATCATTCACCATGGGTGATCTGCGCCAAATCAGGCCAGCTTGCCGCTTTTTGGCTGGGTGGCTTATGGCGTTGTTGCTTGTCATGCTTGGCAGTGCCGCGCCGCTGTATGCCGCCAGCCAATCAAATATCGCAACTGGTGCTTGGGTTGGTGATCCTGCCTATGGTGAGGTGCGGCTTGTTTCGGCAGTGTCGGCAATGGGCAATCTGGAAGAATTGCCGCTGGGTCTTGAATTTCGTTTGGCACCCGGCTGGAAAATCTATTGGCGTACCCCCGGTGAGGCTGGATTACCACCAACACTTGATCTGCAAATGGCGAATGGTGCGCCACTGCAAAGCCAGATTGAATGGCCAGTGCCAAAACGGTTTAACGCCTTTGGCTTTGATAATTTCGGCTATGCTGATGCGGTAATCCTGCCGGTTGCTGTTCGCGGTTATGATCGCGGCGCGGCACTGCAGATTCGCGGCCAGATTGAGGCGCTGGTCTGTTCGGATATTTGTGTCCCCTTGGCAGGGGCGTTGCGGCTTGATCTTGCCGATGGCCCTGCCGAACCGTCATCAATGGCAATGGCGATCGCGCAATTTGCCGCTAAGGTGCCGCGCATTAATGCGCCGTCACCAATCAAGATTGAAACCGCATGGCAATCCGGATCGCAACTCAAAATCGGTTTTGCCGCCACCAGCCAGCCAGTCACCGAAATTTTTGTCGAAGGGCCAGCCGGCATTGCCTTTAAACAGCCGGTTTTTGCCAATAATGTTGCGGTGATTGATTTAGAGGGCGATTTGAAAACGCCGCTTGCCGGCCAGACAGTAGATTTAACCGTCATTGCTGGTGATGATTTTACAACGCAAAGCATCATGGTGCAAAAAGACGCGCCGCTTGCCGGACCACTCGCGGCAGGCAAGTCGGTACCAGTTGATGCTGGCGCAATGGCGCAATTCTGGACAGTGATCGGCTTTGCCTTTCTTGGCGGGCTGATTTTAAATTTGATGCCTTGTGTCTTGCCCGTTCTTGCCATCAAGTTGACGGCGATTATTGAAGCCTCTGGTCAAAGCCGTGGTTTTGTGCGGTTGCGGTTCGGGGCGGGTGCGATGGGCATTTTGTCCAGCTTTGCCATCTTGGCGGCGGGGCTGGCCGTGCTAGGGCTTGCTGGTGAGCAGATTGGCTGGGGGATTCAATTCCAAAGTCCGGTATTTCTGGCAATCATGCTGCTGGTTCTGGGGCTGTTTACATTAAATATGCTCGACCGGTTTTTTTTGCCGATTCCGGCTTCTTTACAGGCCAGTTTTCACGGCAAAGGTCAGAATGCCAATGGCCAAAATACCATTGGCCAAAATACCAATGAACAGGCGCGCCCGGCAATTCTGTTTGGTGACTTCATGGCTGGTATGCTGGCAACCTTGTTGGCAACGCCCTGTTCGGCGCCATTTGTCGGAAGTGCGGTCACTGTGGCGCTCACCGGCGATATGGCACAGCTGTTTGCCGTGTTCATGGCGATGGGGGTTGGTCTTGCTGCGCCGTGGGGGCTGGTTGTGCTATTTCCGGCACTGGTCGGGTTTTTGCCGCGACCCGGCCGTTGGATGGTCTGGTTAAAACGCGGTTTAGCGGGATTGTTAATCGCAACGATGATCTGGCTTGGCTGGCTGTTGCAAACAATTCAAGGCGGGCAGGCAGCGTTGTTGTTGCTTGGCCTGATCGGATTCGTGCTTTTGGCAGCTTTATTCCGTCAAAAAATCGGGATTTTGCTAGCTGGGGCTGGTCTTTTTGCGGGGTTGGCACTTTTGCCTGCGCCTGGAATCCTTGCACCGCAAGCCAATGGCCTAGTCTGGAAGGTTTGGTCAGATGACGCTAGTGCGGCTGCCCGCGCCAAAGGCAAGCTGGTCTTTGTCGATGTAACCGCCGATTGGTGCATCACCTGCAAAGCCAATAAAGCGCTGGTTCTTGAAACCGCCCCCATAGCCCGGATGCTGGCGGCATTGGTTGATGATGGCAAGCTGGTGATGCTGAAAGCTGACTGGACGCGTCCCGACCCACGCATTGCGACATTTCTGGCAAGCCATGACCGGTTTGGCATCCCGTTCAATATCATTTATGGCCCAAAGGCACCTGAAGGTGTTTTGCTTGGCGAATTGCTGCGCGCGGATATGGTTGAAAATGCGCTCATCAAGGCGGGCATGACTCGCTAGGCGCTTTGTCGGACTTGCATCATCACGAGCA
>JADHOU010000115.1 GCA_016778825.1 Candidatus Puniceispirillum sp.
GCTGCGATTGCTACCGGAGCAGTGTTGTCATTTGCAACTACTACATGGCCCGATAACGGCGGGTACCATACCGAGCAAAAATACTGCCTTTACCACATGCGTCGATCCTATTTCGCCCCCAATCTTTTAGCCCAAATTCCTCTGCTGGCCGTGATGGCCGTCGTTTCGGGCTAAAATGGTGGAGGCGCCGGGTACCGCCCCCGGGTCCGCTCTGCTTATTCTACAGCACGTTTATCGCCATAGCTGGCGAACCAGCATCTTTAATATAGAAGCAATGACGCCAGTTTTAAAGGATAGTTTTTCACTGAATTGTCTTTGTGGGTTGATAACCGCATGATTCGCGCCTTTTGGGCAAAAGATCGGCCAGTTTCACGGCAGGCAGATTATCCTATTATCCGCTTGCACCGTGACGTATGACCATGCCATTTTAATCAAACAACAAATAGATGCCTTCGCGGCGTTATAAGCGGTGATCGTGACATTTTGCATGACGCGCGGTGATAAAGTGTCAATCTAGTGATTAAGTGAGGCCTGCGAATGCGGCAATATCTGGATTTATTGCAACGAATTTTGGATGACGGTGTTGACCGCGGCGATCGCACCGGCACCGGCACAAGAGCGGTTTTTGGCCATCAAATGCGGTTTGACCTTGCCGATGGATTTCCGTTACTGACCACGAAAAAGCTGCATATCAAATCAATTATTCATGAATTGCTTTGGTTTATCAGTGGCGATACGAATATCCGCTATTTGCAGGAAAATGGCGTGTCGATCTGGAATGACTGGGCGGATGAAAATGGTGATTTGGGGCCGGTCTATGGCAAACAATGGCGCCATTGGCAAACGCCTGATGGCGACGAAATTGACCAGCTTACCGATTTAATTGAGATGATTAAAACCAATCCGGATTCGCGGCGCTTGATGTTAACCGCTTGGAATCCAGCTGATGTGCCGAATATGGCCTTGCCGCCATGCCATTGCCTGTTTCAATTTCAGGTCGCGAACGGGCGTTTGTCCTGCCAGCTTTATCAGCGCAGCGCTGATTGTTTCTTGGGCGTGCCATTCAATATCGCTTCCTATGCACTGTTAACGCATATGATCGCCGCAATTTGTGGGCTGAAGGCGGGTGAATTTTTGCATACGCTTGGCGATGCGCATCTTTATGCCAATCATTTCGAACAAGCCCGCGCCCAGCTTAGCCGCCAACCGACGGCGCTGCCAAAACTGGTGATTCGTAATATTCCCGATCAAATTGACGGCTTCAAATTTGAAGATTTCGAAATTGTTGATTATGTTGCTGCGCCGCATATCGCTGCGCCAATTGCGGTTTAAGGGTCATGGTGATGATCAATATGACCGCCGTTGTGGCAATGGCCGAAAACCGTGTGATTGGCGATGGGAAAGGGCTGATCTGGCATATTCCTGATGATCTGAAACGTGTCAAAAAGCTAACCATGGGTTGCCCTTTGATTATGGGGCGCAAAACGTGGGACTCGATTGGCCGGCCACTGCCGGGCCGTGCCAGTATCGTGATGACGCGTGACGCTGATTGGGCGGCTGATGGCGCCATTAGCGTGTCAACATTGACTGCAGCCATCGCGGCGGCGCGTGGGTGGATTGAATCCACCGTCGAGGCACGGCCAGAGATTATTCTATTTGGTGGCGGCGAAATCTATGCCCAAGGGCTGGATTATTGTCACCGCGTTGAACGAACCGTCATCAATATTGCCGCTGATGGCGGCAAAGATGCTGCTTTTTTCCCTAATTTGCCAGCCGATCAATGGGACATCGAAATCGAGGTCGCCATTGATGCTGCTGGCGATGTGCCCGCCTATCGCTATGAACGCGCATTCAGACGCACCACCGCAAAGCCGATGGCGTAGGCACATTTTAGCCCATGGTTTCGGCGGCTATTCGACGATGATCTTTGGGCTGGCTTTTGGTGCGTTGCGCTCAAGCGTTTGCAAAACCGCCTCGGCAATCGCCCGATAATGGGCAGCATGTGGGCTGTCTGGCTGACTTGCCACAATCGGAGTGCCGTCGTCTGAGGTTACGCGGATCGCCATTTCTAATGGCACTTCACCAAGGAATGGCACGCCTAATTTGGCTGCTTCGGCGCGGGCCCCACCATTGCCGAAAATTTCATGCCTTGCGCCGCATTCGGTGCATAGGAAATGGCTCATATTCTCGATAATCCCAAGAAGCGGTACATTCACTTTGCGGAACATATTCAATCCTTTGCGCGCATCGATCAAAGCCAGATCCTGCGGTGTCGAGACGATCACGGCACCGGCCAGCGCGGCCCGTTGGGACAGGGTTAATTGTGCATCACCTGTTCCGGGCGGCATATCAATGACCAGAATATCCAGCGCATCCCATGCGACATCACGAAGCATTTGCTCGATGGCGCTCATCACCATTGGCCCGCGCCAGATGGTTGGCGCATCCTCGGCAACAAGATAGCCAATCGACATGGTTTGCAGACCCCATGCCTCGATTGGTACGATTTTTTTGCCATCACTTTGCGGTTTGCGGTTCAAACCAATAAGCCGCGGCAATGACGGGCCGTAAATATCAGCGTCAAGAATACCGACTTTTTTCCCGGTTGCTGCCAGCGCCAAGGCCAGATTGATCGAGGTTGTCGATTTGCCAACCCCACCCTTGCCCGAGGCAACGGCAATGACATATTTGGCTGGCTGATGTGGTTCGGCCTGCATTTGCTGGCCAGCCCCAATTGGCGTGCCACGATCATCACCCTTTGACTGCATGGTTGGGCCAGCCTGATGCGCGGTCAGCATTGCCGTTGCCGACAACACGCCGTCAAGCGCCAAAACAGCTTTTTCGGCCGAACTGCGAACTGCCTCGGCCTTGTCTTTATCTTTTGGATCAATTTCGATGGTAAAGCCAATATGGCCATCCTTGATCACGATGCCTGAGACAGCACCAGCATCAACAAGTGACTGGTCAGATCCGGGCATTAGGACGCCGGAAAGGGTTTCAGTAATTTTTCTCTCGTTTAATTCGTTTGTCATTCTTGAAATCAACCGCTTCTATGCAAATATGAACGGAAGGCTTAATTGAGACTGTGACATAAGCCTTTAACAAGCGTTTTGCAAGTTAAGGGTGGTAATTGATGCAGCAGCAATGATAACAATACCGAAATTGTAAGACCATGAAACATATTGGTCGTGATGTTGGGTTATGGACACAGCGACACGGCTATCAAAGGGCGAGGGAGCGAGAGCATCATGCCATGGAATAATCAAGGCGGCCAAGGCGGCGGAGGTGGCCCGTGGGGCCAAGGCGGCGGCGGAAACGGCGGCGGTCCGTGGGGTCAAGGTGGCGGCGGTCAGCCTCCACAAGACGTTGACGCGGTAATACGTCAATTTGGAGAGGCTTGGCGCCGGATGATGCCAAGCGGTGGCGGCGGTGGCCGTTCAATTCTGCTTTTGACGGTTGTTTTTGCGCTGATTTGGGGTGCGACCGGTTTTTACCGTGTAAACCCGCAGCAGCAGGGTGTTGTTTTGCGCTTTGGCGAATGGGTTCGTACTAGCCCGCCAGGCCTGCATTATCACCTACCTTTCCCTATTGAATCTGTTTTGCGTCCAGAAGTGACACGCGATAACAGGATTGAAATTGGTTTTAGGGATGTGACAGGCAGTTCTTCATCTCGTCGTGACATAAAAGACGAAAGTCAGATGATTACGGGCGATGAAAACATTGTTGATATCGATTTTGTTGTTTTCTGGCGAATTTCAGACGCTGGTGAATATTTATTTAATCTGGCAGAACCTGACCAAACAATAAAAGTTACAGCCGAAGCTGTGATGCGTGAGATTATTGGCCGTACACCGATCAAAAATGTTTTGACCGAAGGGCGTCAGTCTATTCAGGTGCAGGCCCGCCAGCAATTACAGGATTTGTTGAATGAATATGGTGTCGGCGTGCGTGTTCGTGACGTTCAGCTTTTGGCTGTTGATCCGCCAGCTGATGTTATTGATGCCTTTAACGAGGTGCAGCGTGCGCGCCAAGACCGCGACAGGCTCAAGAATGAAGCTGAAGCCTTCAGCAATGACATTGTTCCGCGAGCACGAGGCGCAGCAGCAAAACTAGTTGCCGAAGCCGAAGCCTATCAAGCCGAGGTGGTCAACCGTGCAGCTGGTGACGCATCGCGTTTTGATCAAATTTTTCAGGCCTATCTTCAGAACAAAGATGTAACCCGAGAGCGGATCTATATTGAAACAGTCGAGGAAATTTTCTCGAATGTTGAAAAGGTCATCATAGACGGTCAGGGCGGCGGAAATGGCGTTGTGCCATATCTACCGTTGAAAGAATTAAATAAGTCAGCGGGGGGGCAGTAACATGGCATCATTTCGTATAGCGACTATTGTGTTGTTGGCTGCTGGTGTCTTTGCAGCTTATAATTCAGCCTTCACCGTAAATCAGACCCAGCAGGCGCTTGTTCTGCAATTGGGTGAACCAAAACGGACCATTCAGGAACCGGGTCTCGCGTTTAAGCTGCCGTTCATTCAGGATGTTACCTATTACGAAAAACGCGTTTTAAGTCTCATCCCTCAGGATGCTCAGGAAGTCATCCTTTCTGATCAGAAGCGTCTGATGGTAGATGCCTATGCCCGTTATCAAATTTCCGATCCATTACTGTTCTATCAAACAGTTCGGAATGAACTGGGTGCGCGAGGGCGTCTTGAGGCGATTATCGACTCTTCTGTCCGTCGTGTTCTAGGACGTGAAACATTGGCATCAATCTTGACCGGTCAGCGCAATGACATTACTCGGTCGATTGGTGATGAAGTTAATCAGTCTGTTGCATCGCTTGGTATTCAAATTATCGATGTGCGGTTGCGTCGTGCCGATTATCCTGACGCTACCAGCCAGAATATCTTTAACCGCATGAAGTCAGAGCGGACAAGAGAGGCCAAGGAATTCCGCGCCACAGGTGAAGAAGAAGCTCAGAAGATCCGTTCGGCAGCGGAAAAGATCCGGACTGTGATTATTTCTGAAGCCCAGCGTACCGCTCAGGAAACACGCGGTGCTGGTGACTCTGAAGCTATTCGTATCTATGCAGATAGTTTTGGTCAGGATGCGGAATTCTTTGCTTTTTATCGGTCAATGGAAGCTTATCGGAAATCCTTCACCGAAAAGGATACATCGATGGTGCTATCACCAGATAGTTCATTCTTCCGATTCTTCTTGGATAAGGACGGTGCGCCTGCCAAATCCAAATAAGAAAAGTTAACCAAGCTAAGGGGG
>JADHOU010000116.1 GCA_016778825.1 Candidatus Puniceispirillum sp.
GTCTTGCAACAAACAGCGAACAATCTCAACACGCTGCTGCTGACCAACGGACAGATTGTGAATACGCGCCGCCGGATCAACCTCGATACCATATTCTTTTGAAATGCTGGCAATGCGATTGGATAGCGATGCTATCGTTTCACCGGGCGGCATTGCCAATTGGATATTTTCGGCAACGGTCAATGCGTCAAACAGCGAAAAATGCTGAAACACCATGCCAATGCCGCGCTGGCGCGCCTGTTGGGGTCCGGGAATGGAAATTGGCTCGCCATTCCAAAATAACTGACCAGCATCAGGCTGTAGCAACCCATAAGCAATTTTTACAAAGGTTGATTTGCCAGCGCCATTTTCGCCTAAAAGCGCATGAATTTCACCAGCATGAATCTGAAAAGACACATCATCATTAGCGATAAAATTGCCAAAGCTTTTGGTCACGCCAACAGCTTCAAATAGTGGCTTGGTGCTCGAACGGCCTTCGTTTAATGTTTGCGACATTACTCTCTCAGCTCTGTTGCGCACCGCTAGTTTTCAACAAAAATCATCGGGGATAATTGAATTTTAGAATAGGAGAAAAAAACTGCCGCTGTAAAGCTTCTAAAATTGAAAGAAAACAAAGATCTTTCAGAATTTATTGTTCTTGTTTTTTCTAATAAATAGCCAGCCCCGATAAAACCGGCGCTGGCTAACTTTATTTTGCTACAACTTTGACGTTGCAATTGATCTAGCGTGAGAACTCGGGATAGGCATCCATGCCAAGTTCAGCACTATCCAGACCAGCAAGCTCGTCTTCCTCGCTGACCCGAATACCCATGATTTTATCAATGGCAAACCAGACAATTAATGAGACCACAAAGGTGAACACACCAACAATGAAGATTGACGTTAACTGGGTTACAAAGCTGGCATCACCATTGGTCAATGGCACGGCGAGTGTTCCCCAAATACCGGCCATCAGGTGAACCGGAATGGCACCAACAACATCGTCAATTTTGATCTTGTCGAGGAACGGCACCGCAAAGACCACAATCACGCCGCCAACACCGCCGATTAATGTCGCTGCGCCCAAAGTTGGGGTCAGCGGTTCTGCGGTAATCGACACAAGCCCTGCAAGTGCACCATTTAACACCATTGTCAAATCGACCTTGCCATAGAAAACCTGGGTCAGTGCCAGCGCGACAAGCGCACCACCAGCCGCAGCGGCATTGGTATTGGCAAAGATACGCGAGATATCAGCAACATCGCCAATGCTGCCCATCGCCAATTGCGACCCGCCGTTAAACCCAAACCAGCCCATCCATAAAATGAAGGTTCCAAGCGTTGCCAGCGGTAAATTCGCACCAGGCATCGGCACAACACGGCCGTCTTTATATTTTCCAATTCTTGGGCCAAGGATCAACACGCCAGCAAGCGCCGCCCAGCCACCAACTGAATGGACAACAGTCGAACCAGCAAAATCAAGAAAGCCCATGCTGTCAAGAAAACCGCCGCCCCATTTCCAGCTTGCCTGCAGCGGATAAATCACCGCGGTCAGAGCAAAAGTGAAAAGCAGAAACGGCCATAGTTTAATCCGCTCAGCAAGCACGCCCGATACAATCGAGGCTGTTGCAGCGCAGAACATCAACTGAAAGAAGAAATCTGATCCGGTTGACGCATAGCTAAGGTCGTCAACCTTATCCGGCGCCACCCCAACCGCTTCAAGCACTGCCACCGCTGGAATGACCCCTGACAAAACGCCTTCGACTGACCATGTCCCTAGCGGGTACATCAGATTATAACCGATAAGATAATAGCCAATTGCCGCCAGCGAGAACAACGCCACATTTTTGGTCAATTGCATTGTTGTGTTTTTCGCCCGCACAAGACCGGCCTCAAGCATGCAAAAACCGCAAGCCATGAACATCACCAAAAACCCTGACATCAAAAACAGCAATGAGTTCAGAATGAAAACGCTATGCGCTGGTGCCTCTTGCGCAAAAGCCGGGCTAGCCATCAAACTAGCCACGCCAGCAAGGCACGAATATTTTAAAATTGTTTTAACCATTGGTAACTCCTACATGATGCCTTTAAAGGGCGCTGTCGCCAGTTTCGTTGGTACGAATCCGAACCGCTTCCTCAAGATCGAAAGTGAAAATCTTGCCATCGCCAATTTTGCCGCTTGAGCTGGCGGTTTTGATGACGTCAATCGCCTTTGTTGCCATTTTTGCTTGCAAGGCGAGTTCAATCTTAACTTTTGGCAAGAAATGAACTGTATATTCGGCACCGCGATAAATCTCGCTTTTGCCCTTTTGCCGTCCATAGCCCTGCACTTCGGTAACGGTCATGCCGGTGATGCCAATATCCAGCAGCGCATCATGCACCGCTGTCAATTTTCCCGGCTGGATGATTGCTATTATATATTTCATGTCTCGTCCTTCCTTGACGCCTGTCCGGCAAATTTGATGCCGTCCTGAGTAAGCCCGATGCCAGCCCCGTTCTGGGTCGCCGTTTTCCGGGCGGTAATTCGTGACGGTCTTTTGGAGGAATCGGGCGCCGTCAGTCCCGCGGTTATGAGCCGATGGCGAAGTGGTAGCAGCTGTTTGATGAAAAAAATTCTGCTAGTTTTGCATAATTGTGATGCATTTTTTGCATCACATAGCTAAGCTGGCGTTATATTCTTGAGTTTTAGCCAGTTTTTGAGGTGTTTTCTGATATGCGCTTTATGACGTCATTACGCTTTATCGATGCGGTTGCCCGTGAAAAATCAATTCGCAAAGCCGCCGAAAAACTAGCCATCACCTCAACCGCGCTGAATCGGCGGATTCTACAAATTGAAGAGGAGATTGGCCAACCTCTGTTCGAACGTTTGGCATCGGGGGTCAGGCTGAACACCGCTGGTGAATTATTTGTCCAGCATATTCGCACCCAAACCGCCGAATTGGCGCGGGTGCAATCGCAAATTGCCGATCTATCGGGAATCCGGCGTGGTCATGTCCGCATTGCCAGCGGCGCTGATACAATGCGTTATTTCCTGCCTGAAACCGTTGCCCGCTATCGTGGCGAACACCCGGCGGTTACTTTTGATCTGGTTCGCCAATCAGGTGATTCGGCCGAACAGGCGATTCGTACGTTTGAGGCTGATCTGGCTTTGATTTTTGAGCCGATCAAAAGTGCTGATTTCCAGACAATGGCCACCGCCCGTCAACAGCTTTACTGTATGATGTCAGCCAATCACCCTTTGGCCAAAAAACCAATTATCAGGCTTCGTGATTGTGTTGGGCAACCCGCCATTCTGCCGCGTGCCGATGCCGGATTACGGCAATTGCTCAATGTTGGTCTGATCCGGCGCAGTGTTGAACTTGGAACGGTAATTGAATCAAATAGTCAGGAATTTCTACAAAATTATCTGACCCATGAAATAGTTATTTCCTTTCAAATTCCCATCGCCATGCCGAGCGACCTGATTACCGCCTCCGCACCTAACAGCGAGATCGTGGCAAGGCCGGTTGATCTTGCCGATGTGCCAGCCGGTATTTTGCATATTGGTCAGCTAAAAGGGCGCGTTCTACCTGTCGCAGCGGCTAAATTTCTGGACAACATCATCACCGAACTTGGTGCCCGCTATGGCGATGATATCGACCAGTAAAACAGTCTGTAATGCCGCAATAAGCTAGATTTCAATGATCAAATCCGCTATTCTCCAACCCTAGCTTGGCAACCTTTGTCAGATAAATGACAAAACCTGATCGGAACAAACTGACATGGCGGCAACGCAGCTTCCTACATATCTGACACAACGTTATCTTGGCTGGAGAGCCACAAAATACCAGGAAAATAAAGCATGGTTCCGGCATCTTGCCGATATGGGCCAGCATCCACGTGCCATGGTGATTTCTTGTTGTGACAGTCGCGTTCATGTAACAGCCATCTTTGGTTCAGATACAGGCGAATTTTTCATCCACCGCAATATTGCCAATCTGGTGCCACCCTATCAGCCCGATGGTGATCATCACGGCACCTCAGCCGCGGTTGAATATGCGGTTACAACGCTTAAAGTCGCGCATATCCTGGTTCTTGGCCATTCCAATTGCGGCGGGGTGAATGGCTGTTATGAAATGTGTTCGGGCGCAGCGCCTGAACTCGAGCAATCCTCAAGCTTTGTCGGACGCTGGATGGATATTCTTCGCCCCGGCTACGAGCGAGTCAAGAATGTTGGCTCACGCGAAGAACAGATAGTCGCCCTTGAACGTGAAGGGGTGGTAGTGTCTTTGGAAAATCTGATGAGCTTTCCCTTTGTTCGCGAAGCCGTCGACGGCGAAACCATGTCAATTCACGGACTTTGGAACGATATTGGCGATGGCAGCCTGCTTTATTTTGACCCCGAGCATGCCGATTGGCGGCCGGTCGAATAGTCGTCATTGAATAGCCGATATCAAGCGGCGGCGATTAAACGGTTCCTGTCACATAGCCGCCTGTTATATGGCCATTCTGGGGCTAGGCATTTTGTCCGGCCACAAAGCCCGATGACCATGCCCATTGGAAATTATAGCCGCCCAAATGGCCAGTTACATCAACCACCTCGCCAATAAAATAAAGGCCAGACACGGCTTTGGCTTCCATCGTCTTCGATGACAGGCCATTTGTATCAACCCCGCCAAGTGTCACTTCAGCGGTGCGATAACCTTCGGTGCCGCTCGGGATCAATTGCCAATCATTCACCATCTTGCCCAAATGGCGAAGATGCTTGTCACTCCGGTCGGCAAGCCGCCCAACAACGCCAACAAGATCGCAGATTTCCGCGGCAAGCCGTTTTGGCAGTAAATCAGCAAGGCAATTTGCTACATCCGCCTTTGGCTGTCTGGCCTTGCCACCAAGAAGATGCGCCGCCGCATCATGCTGGGGCGCCAAATTTACCGAAACCGGCATTGCATCCTGCCAATAGGATGAAATTTGCAAAATTGATGGGCCGCTTAGACCGCGATGCGTGAATAACAGCCCTTCGGCAAAAGCGGCTGACCGATAACCAACCTCAGCCTCAACCGACAGGCCGGACAATGATTTGCATCTTGTCAGCACGTCTTGATCAAATGTCAGCGGCACAAGCCCTGGTCGCTGCGCAAGAAGCTGCAATCCGAATTGTTTGGCAAGCTGGTAGCCAAAACCTGTTGCGCCAATTTTAGGGATCGACAGGCCGCCCGTTGCCACCACCAGCGATTGCGCTCTAACAACACCTGTATCAAGGGTGATGTGAAAGCCGTCTTCGCGCTTATCAAC
>JADHOU010000117.1 GCA_016778825.1 Candidatus Puniceispirillum sp.
ACCTTCAAGTTTCATAATTGCACTCCTAATCTTCTGAGACGCCGAATTCGTCATCAATCTGGCCTTGCTTTGACACAAACCAGAAGACAAGAATTGCGAACGATATCTGAACTCCCATGCCAGCCATAAAATAACCGCCCGGGAAAGATCCAGCCCCACCGTTTAAGGCGTCACCAAACCAGTGAATTATAAATGATAAGAAAACCCAGATAGCCAAAGTCTTGAACAATAGACTCTTCGTCTTGTCCCAGTGATTTGGTGACCCCGTAGTTTGACTGCTCATAACAGCTTCCTCCAAAAATCGTGATTTACCTCTCCAAGCAAATCACTTCCCCACGATCCAGGTGCGGGCATGGGAGGACCCATCCCCACAAATGAACCAAACCGATGTCGCAAATTATTGTTGTTTTGCTCACGACAACTCGCCTTTACCATGTTAGTGAATTAAAGAGCAATGGCAATAAATTTTAATTTGAGCGTTTTAAAAACTAATGATAACCACCATCAAATCAGCACTGCGCATAATCGGATTCATCAAAGATCCGCCGCTTACAACACGCCAGCAACTATATGATTTCATTGACAGCCGCGCCGCATTTGTCTCGCAGGTTACGCTTTACACCTATGTCAAAGCGCGCGCTGGCACTCGATTTCCAAAATTATTCCAAAATGACGATTTTTTGACTTCTTTGCGCATTGCCCGCTGGCATGTCTATGGTGCCGCCATTTGCGATCTTGGCTTATTTGCCATTGCCCAGCTCAAGCGCGATAGCGGATTAAACGACACGGCCGCGCGGGAACTTGCCATTGAAATGCTGGATGGCATTTTGCTGGACTACGATCAAAATGACATTGATCCAAAAGATTTTGCCGCGATGGGGGATACCGGCAAACAACGCGCCGCCTTTGCCAATTGGGATTTAATCGCTGATGGGCCAGCAGCCTTTCAATCGAGTTCGGATGCGGTTTTCCGCTGGGCACCAATTGCCGATGAACTAAAAGATAATGATGAAGAAATCGTCCGCAATTCAATTCACCTTCGCTGGATTGGCGTTCGCCGTGATTTAAAGGAATTAATCAAACCCTCCCTTATTCTGGCTGATTGGCATAAATCTGATCGCCCTAATCCGCCATCAATCTAACCACAACTGCAAAAGAGACAAAATGCCTGTTACCAAAACTGTAAAAATGCTTGTTGCTGAGGCAAAAGAGCAAACCAACAATATTAGCCCAGCCGACGCGCATGACCGGCAGCAGTCAGGTGATGCCATTTTGATCGATATCCGTGATATTCGCGAATTACAGCGTGACGGCCGCATTGAGGGCGCGTTTCACGCTCCGCGCGGCATGCTGGAATTTTGGGCTGATCCCGACAGCCCATATCACAAAGAGATTTTTGCGACCGAGAGCGAGCTTGTTTTGTTTTGCGCCAGCAGTTGGCGGTCGGCACTTGCTGCCAAAACCCTGCAAGATATGGGATTCAGCAATATCCGCGACATGGATGGCGGCTTTACCGCATGGAAAACCGCCAGCCTGCCCATCACCAAAGACAATCAATGCTGAACAGGCTGTTGCTGCGGCAATTTTGTAAAATTTGATAAATTCTTCGGCCAGAGTGATTGACAATTAAATGGCCAGAAGGCTAATTGCAACCAACTTTTTCTCGGTGGGAGTGCATAGATGACCGACGTAACGGCCGATATTGATGCCATGATCGCACGGGCGCGAAAGGCCCAGCAATCTTATGAAGCCAACGGAAGTCAGGAACGGTTTGACCGTGCCGCCGAAGCCGCCGCATGGGCGCTGATGGAACCAAACCGCAATGCCGAGCTTGCCGCCTTTGCTGTTGCCGAAACTGGTCTTGGCAAAATTGCTGACAAAATCACCAAAAACCACCGGAAAACGCTTGGCCTGCTTCGCGACATCCACGGCAAAACCAGCTTTGGCCTGATCGATGATGATGCCACATCAGGGGTCAGTGAATTTTTGCGGCCAAAAGGGGTTGTTGCGGCGATCGTGCCGTCAACCAACCCGTTGGCAACTCCGATCAATAATGTCGTCAATGCCTTGAAAACCGGCAATGCCATCATTCTGGCGCCATCACCCAAAGGCGCCGCACCTTTGGCTAAATTGCTGGAATATGTTTATGCCGAATTTGACCGAATCAGTCTTGACCATGATCTTGTGCAGATGGTGCCGAATCCGCCATCAAAGGAAAAAACCGCACGGCTGATGCAGGGCGTCGATATGCTGGTTGTCACCGGCTCGCAAAGCAATGTCCGTTCGGCCTATTCATCAGGCACGCCTGCGCTTGGGGTTGGCATGGGCAATGTTGTAACAATCATTGACGAAACCGCCGATCTTGATGAGGCGGCTGGCAAAATCGCCCGTTCAAAATGTTTCGATAACGCGACATCTTGTTCATCCGAAAATGCAGTGATTGTTGTAGATGCTGTTTATGACGCGTTTTTGCAGGCGATTGCCCGCGCTGGCGGCATGTGTCTTGACCAAGACCAAACAAGTCACCTGATCAACACACATTGGCATGACGGTCATTTGAACCGCAATATGCTTGCCAAGGATATTGACGCTGTTCTCGACACGCTTGGTTTTGCTGATGCAGCACCTGAAGGCACGAAATTTCTTGTGGCACCAGCAATAGCCATTGGCCCTGATGCACCAATATCAGGTGAAAAAATGGCATTGTTCTTTGCGCTTTACCACGCATCTGATTTTGCGACAGCCAAGGAAATGGCACGCGAAATTCACGCCTATCAGGGACGCGGTCATTCATTGGGATTGCATAGTAAAGATGATAACCGTGCGCGCGAATTAGCCATGGATATGCAGGCTTGTCGTATCATCGTTAATCAAGCGCATTGCTTTGCCACTGGTGGGTCATTCGACAATGGTCTTCCTTTCTCGCTATCGATGGGCTGTGGGTCATGGGGTGGTAATTCGATTGATGATAATTTGAATTGGACACATTTTGTCAATCATGTGCGGATTGCCCGACCGATTGCCCCCGTTGAGCCAACAGTTGACGAAATGTTTGCTGACTATTTCAAAGCCAGCAAGCAGGTGGGCGTCTAAATCATGACGGGCAAATCATCGTCTAGCATTGCCGACCTGCTGAGCAACACCGCATCGGTTTCACCCGATGCGATTTGGCTGACAACACCTGAGACGGAACAGGCCTTTAGCTGGCAGAACAGCTTGGATCGTGCCACCGAAATCGCCTGTTACCTTCAAGGTGCTGGCCTGTCAGATGGTGCGTCGGTTGCGATTGCATCCGCAAATGGTGCCGCGGCCAGCTTTGCCTTTCTTGGCACTGTGTTTGGCGGTTATCGCGCAACACCATTGAATTTGGTCGCAGGCGTCAAAACCCTTGGTTTTGTTTTGTCACATTCTAAAACCGAAATCATTCTTTGCGCCGATGATTGCCTGTCAATGGTCAAAGACGCCTTGGCAGCGATGCCGCACGCACCAGACGCCATGCCGCAGATTGTAAGCATGGATATCGACCAAGGCCCGCGCTGGGACAAAACCGAAATCACCCCAATTAACAAAGCCGATTTGCGCCGCCCAAACGCCAACAGCATTGGCCTGTTGATGTATACATCGGGAACCACTGGCGTGCCAAAAGGCGTTTTGCTGTCACATGCCAATTTGATTGCGGCGGGACGTAATGTTTGCGTCGCGCATAAGCTGGACAAGACCGATATTGGCATGTGTGTTTTGCCGATTTATCATATTAATGGCCTATGCGTAACCGTGATGGGTACCTTGGTATCGGCTAGCGGGCTTGTGATGCCACGACGCTTTTCGGCAACGCATTTCTGGGCGCAGATGAAACAGTTTGATTGCAGTTGGTTCAGTGCCGTGCCAACGCTATTTGCCTATTTGCTGAATGATGAGACCGTTCCTGATCTTAATCGTGACCGGCTGCGCTTTTCGCGTTCAGCCTCGGCGCCGCTGCCGCCCGAAATTCACCGTCAGTTTGAAAAGCGTTTCAATATTCCGATTATCGAAACGATGGGGCTAACCGAAACCGGCGCACAAATCCTGTCCAATCCATTGCCGCCAGCCGAGCGCAAAATTGGCTCGCCCGGTATCGGCTATGGCAATGAAATCGCCATTGCTGGCCCTAATCTCTCGATTTTGGGGTCTGATATCGAAGGCGAAATTCTGGTTCGTGGCAGCAATGTCATGCAGGGCTATCTCGACCGGCCAGACGAAACCGCCAAAACCATCACCGCCGATGGCTGGCTTCGCACTGGCGATCTGGGGCGCATGGATCAAGATGGATTCATCTTTGTCACTGGCCGGATCAAAGAGCTGATCATCAAAGGCGGGGAAAATATCGCACCGCGCGAAATTGACGAAGCCTTGCTGGAACATGAAGCTGTCCTAGAGGCAGCTGCCTTTGCCCGCGAATGCGAGGATTACGGCCAGCGCGTCGAAGCCTGCGTTCGGCTAAAGGATGGTAAAACCATTTCAGAAGATGAATTGCGTGCCTTTTGCACAAGCCGGATTGGCGCCTATAAGACGCCGGATCATATTTATTTTCTGGACGATCTGCCAAAAGGCCCGTCAGGTAAGGTGCAGCGCATGAAGCTTCTTAATATGGTATCGTAACTCACCTAATCGCAGATCACCACAAGCCGATAGATGCCTCTAATCTGCCGGCTTTGGCACGGTCGCAGCAATAGGGGGCGCTTGCTTTATTCACACAAACCCATCGGCATGTTTGAATCTAAAAAAAGGCGCGAATGAGGCAATTTTTTCCCACATAATGCTAGGAAAGGTTTGCATTTTCATTTCAATTGGCCACACTATTGATCATGAAAATCTAATACGGAGGAAATTGTGAAAATCGTAAAATCTATCGCAACAGGCGTATTGCTTGCTGGCATGGTAACTGGCGTGTCAACAGCAAGTTTTGCTGGCGGGCATGGCTTTAAATGTAAAGTTAGTGAAGAAAGCATGGCAAAGCCGGGCGGGTTTCCTGACCGTGCATTGACTATGATTGTCCCTTACGGCCCGGGTGGTGGTTCTGGACAGGTTGCAGCAGCTATGGCCAAGGCCGTTACTGACCTGACCGGC
>JADHOU010000118.1 GCA_016778825.1 Candidatus Puniceispirillum sp.
GCGAAATTAAGAATTGTTTCTCGGGAAGCTGGATTAACAAATGCATGGAATGGCACTGGCTGGGGCATGTCCTATCCGGCCGATGCCACCTTATCGACAGCGCTTGCGATTGATTATGATGCGCTGATCGTACCGACTGGCAACCGCCATGTCGAAAGCTTAAAAAATGAGGTTCACGCCAAGCGTGTTTTGCGAGCGTTCCTGCGCGAAGATATGCCAGTTCTGCTTCAGGGCGATGCGGTTACGCTATTGTCATTGATCGATGAAGCTGCCGAGCGGACAAAAGCTGGAAGTGATGATTCTGCCCCTGTTTTTGACCGTAATCTTGTGACAGTGTCTGCAGCATCGGAACAGCTTGAAGAGCTATTTGCCTTGAATGGCGTGATGGCAATTGCCGAAGCTGAAAGCCGCGCTGCCTGAAACCATTAGGGTAACGACCGACATGGCCTCTTCTGACAAATCTATTTTAACCAAACTGCCATCGCCCTGCGTGTCGATCTGTCAGATGGATCCGCAGGACGGGGTCTGCCTTGGCTGTTATCGGACACGCGCTGAAATTGCCGCATGGCGAAGCATGGATCAAGATGATCAGCTGGTTTTGCTGGATATTCTTCGCGACCGTAGGGCAAAGGCAACAGGCGTTGCACGGCGTCCTTCACGGCGCAAAGTGAAACGTCTTAGCGTCTAGCCTGTCAAGGATGCTGTGATGGCAGGCCGGGTGATGGCCGCTGCACCTAGTGGCAAGGAGCCCAAAAGCAATGAGTAATATTTTATCCGATCTAATTGACCAACAAGGCTGGTGCGTTGCCGATGGTGCCACTGGAACCAATTTGTTTGGGCGCGGCCTCGAAACTGGATATCCACCCGAATTATGGTCGGTTGAACGTCCGGATGATATTTTATGGCTTCATGGCAGCTTTCTTGAAGCCGGGTCAGATTTGATCCTGACCAACAGTTTTGGCGGCACCGGATTTAGGCTGAAACTTCATGAGTCACAAGATCGTGTTCGCGAGCTGAATATTGCCGCGGCGCAATTGGCTCGCAAAGCGGTCGAGATTCATTTTGCCAATAGCGGAAAACTCGCCATTGTTGCCGGATCAATTGGGCCAACGGGCGAGCTGTTTGAACCGCTTGGCAAATTAACGCACAGTGCTGCTGTTGCCGGTTTTACCGAACAGGCCGAAGCGCTTGCCGAGGGTGGTGTTGACGTTTTATGGATTGAAACCATGTCGTCAAATGAAGAAGTGGCCGCCGCGATCGAGGCAGTGAAACCCACTGGCCTGCTAATTTGTGCAACCATGACATTTGATACGGCCAGCCGGTCAATGATGGGGGTGATGCCAGCCGATTTTGCCGATTTTGCCACCGCCGCAGGTGCCAACTTCATTGGCGCCAATTGCGGGATTGGACCGGCTGAATTGCTGCATTCGGTAAGCGGTATTTTGGCACAATCGGGCGATGTGCCAGTGGTGGCCAAGGGTAATTGCGGCATCCCTGCCTATGTTGAGGGTGCAATCCATTATCATGGAACCCCTGAATTGATGGCTGATTATGCGCTGTTCGCGCGCGATATGGGTGCGAAAATCATTGGCGGCTGTTGCGGGACGAGCCCAGCGCATGTTGCCGCAATGACCGCCGCGCTGGCAGCAACCCCAAAACGGCCATTTGACGAAGCGGCCATGATCGCAGCGCTCGGCACGGCATGGGCTGATGTGACTATCAATAATGCCGGCGGTGATGACCGCCGCGGTCGGCGTGGGCGTCGCCGTTCGTCATAAAAATGGACATACGACCCGGAATAAAGGGCATGTGAACCGAAAGCCGGTTGCGTCAATGCCGCAATCTTTGCATACTCGCCGCGTTTTTAATGGCCGCTTTCAAAGTGGCGATTGATCCGATTATCGCAGTTTATTGGCCATTCGCTGGTCATTCTTAACGGAGCCTAAGATCATGCATGCCTATCGATCCCATAATTGCGTTGAATTGACCGAAGCCAATGTCGGCCAGCAGGTAAGGCTATCTGGCTGGATTAACCGCAAACGCGATCATGGCCAGCTTGTCTTTGTTGATCTTCGTGACCATTACGGCCTGACCCAATGTGTTGCCGATTCATCCGATGCCAGCTTTGCGCTTGTCGAAGCCACGCGGCTTGAGTCAGTGGTTACCGTTACCGGCACCGTTCTAAAGCGCAGTGACGAGACGATCAACGCATCATTGCCAACCGGCCAGATCGAGATTCGCATCGAAGCTTTTGAGGTGCAATCAGCTGCTGACACATTACCATTGCAGGTCAATTCAGATGAAGATTCGGGCGAGGAAACACGGCTTCGCTATCGCTATCTCGATCTTCGGCGTGCACGGCCGCATGCCAATATCATGTTGCGCGCTAAAATCATTCAATCGATCCGTGCCCGCATGGTGGCGCAGGATTTCACCGAATTCCAAACACCAATTTTGACCGCATCATCGCCTGAAGGGGCGCGCGACTTTCTAGTGCCAGCCCGCCTTCACCCAGGTAAATTTTATGCTTTGCCGCAGGCACCGCAGCAATTTAAACAGCTGATCATGGTTAGCGGCTTTGACCGTTATTTCCAGATCGCCCCTTGTTTTCGGGATGAAGATAGCCGCGCTGATCGCAGCCCGGGCGAATTCTACCAGCTTGATCTTGAGATGAGCTTTGTTGAGCAGCAGGATGTGTTCGCCGCTGTCGAGCCAGTGATTAAAGGCGTTTTTGAAGAATTTTCCGACAAAATTGTCGATACTGATTTTGTGCATATTCCTTTTGCAGATTCGATGCTGAAATATGGCAATGACAAGCCGGATCTGCGGATTCCGTTTGAAATTAGTGATGTAACCGATATTTTCCGCGGATCAGGTTTTTCAATCTTTGCCAATAATATTGAAAAAGGCGCGGTTGTACGGGCGGTTCCGGGACCAAAATGTGGAAGCCGTGCGATTGCCGACCGGATGAATAGCTGGGCGCAAGGCGAAGGCGCACCGGGAATGGGCTATATTATCTATGGCGAAGGCGAGGCGCGTGGCCCCGTCGCTAAAGCGCTTGGCGCGGAAAAGGCCGAAGCGATCCGTGTTGCAACGGGTGTTGGCGATGGTGATGCGGTGTTTTTCGCTTGCGCGCCTGCGGATGAAGCGGCCAGCCTTGCCGGACGCGCCCGCGTGAAAATTGGCGAAGATCAAGATTTGATCGATAAAAACCTGTTCCGCTTTGCATGGATTGTCGATTTCCCGATGTTCGAAGCTGATCCGATTACCGGCAAGATTGATTTCTCGCATAATCCCTTTTCAATGCCACAAGGCGGCATGAAAGCGCTTGAAGATCAAGACCCGCTAACCATCAAAGCTTGGCAATATGATCTTGTTTGTAATGGCGTGGAATTATCATCAGGTGCGATCCGAAATCACCTTCCCGAAGTGATGTATAAAGCCTTTGAAATCGCTGGTTATCCAAACAGCACGGTTGATGAAAAATTTCCGGCGATGATCAATGCATTCCGCTTTGGTGCGCCGCCGCATGGTGGTATTGCGCCCGGTATCGACCGGATGGTGATGCTGATTGCCGACGAGCCGAATATCCGCGAGGTTATTCTGTTCCCGATGAATGGCAAGGCCGAGGATCTGATGATGGCAGCCCCGTCTGAAGTTGACGAAACGGCGCTTGCCGAACTGCATATCCGGCGCGTGCCGCAGATCAAGAAAAAGGACTAGTTTGGCGCGGTTAGATGTTTTTGGCGGTGATGTGATTCGCCATGTAAAAGGGCAAGCAAACAGCCAAGAAGCACCACGGCACCCGCTTGATGCATGCCGCCAAGCGCAACCGGCACGCCATGAAGAAGCGTGACAATGCCAAGGATGAATTGTGCCACAATCGCGCCAAGCACCAGATTCCCCCGCAGATGCAAGCCATGCCTGCGTGCCTTTAGCGCCAACACAACCACTGCGCCAAAGGTTACGGCGGCGATCCAGCGGTGATGGAATTGTGCCGAAGCTGGGTTTTCAAATGGATCAAGCCACCCCGCCTCGCCATATTCGACCGGTACAAGCCCATTGCCCATTAGCGGATAGTGATTATAGAGCAATCCGGCATCCATGCCGGCAACAAGTGCACCGGCAAGAATGGTGATGCCAAGCAAGGCCAGACTTGCCATGCTATGACCTTTTGGCGATTTGGCACGGCCATCACGAAGATCAAAACCCGTCCAGATCAGAAGGCTGAAAATCACCAGGGCAACAGCAAGATGCGAGGCAAGCCGATATTGCGAAACGCTGGCCTGTTCGGTCAGACCGGATTTGACCATCCACCAGCCGACAACGCCCTGAAATCCGCCAAGACATAATAATAAAGTAAGCCGCAATCCAAACCCTTGTGGCACGCGCCCGCCGAACACAAAAACCAAAAATGGTAAGCCAAAGGCAAGGCCCAGCAACCGCCCCCAAAGCCGGTGAAAATATTCCCAAAAGAAAATATTCTTAAACGAGGCAAGCGACATACCGAAATTCAGTTGCTGATATTCGGGTGATGCCTGATACAGCTGATAAACCCGATCCCATTCAGCCGCATTCAATGGCGGCAAGGTTCCAATCAAGGGACGCCATTCCACCATTGAAAGACCCGATCCAGTTAGGCGTGTCACGCCGCCAATCACAACCATAATGGCCACAAGTAGGGCCATGCCAAAAAGCCATTTGGTGACTAATTGGTCGCCGTGAGGACTGGCGTTGCGCGAGATCCAGTGGGGTGATGAGTGGGTCATAGAACCAGCCTGAAAATGAGAGAATGATAGTTCATATGGTTGTATCTATATCAAGCCGCAAGAGGGCTTCAAATTGGCGCATTGCCGCAGGGGTGCGCCACCAGCAAATTAAGGTGTGATAAAGTTAATCCCTGCGGGTGTGTGTTTTCTTGTCAATCTGTTTGGGTTCAAACTGTTTGGGTTTCATTTTTTTTCTGACCACGCCTTGACAAACCAACGCCAATATCCCAAATACACGTTGTAACGATTTAGCACTCTCGATTGAAGAGTGCTAATAGATATTTTACATACTTTTTTGGAGGAGAAATAGGGCATGAAATTCAG
>JADHOU010000119.1 GCA_016778825.1 Candidatus Puniceispirillum sp.
GCAATTCCGCCCGGGTGCCGATGTATCAATGCTGAACGCCATCATGCATGTGATTGTTGAAGAACAGCTTTATGATCAGCAATATATCGAAAGCTTTACCGAAAACTGGGACGCGATGAAAGCGCATCTCAAAGAATTTTCGCCGGAAAAAATGGCTGAATTCTGCGGTATTGAGGCTGAGACGCTTCGTGCTGTTGCGCGTGATTTTGCCGGTGCGAAATCAGCGATGATTTTCTGGGGAATGGGCGTATCGCAGCATATCCACGGAACCGATAATTCGCGCTGTCTGATTTCGCTAGCTTTGATGTGTGGGCAGGTTGGGCGTCCGGGAACCGGTTTGCACCCGTTACGCGGCCAGAACAATGTTCAGGGCGCATCTGATGCGGGTTTGATCCCAATGTTCCTTCCCGATTATCAAAGCGTTACCGATGATGGTGTGCGTTCGGCCTTTAATGAAATTTGGCATTCAGATTCGATTGCACCAGAAAAAGGCCTGACTGTGACCGAAATCATGGATGCGATCCATGATGGTGATATCACTTCGATGTATGTTCTTGGTGAAAATCCGGCTATGTCCGATCCTGATGCCGATCATGCGCGTGCGGCCCTTGCCAAGCTGGATCATCTGGTTGTGCAGGATATTTTCCTGACCGAAACCGCCAATTATGCTGATGTGATTTTGCCAGCATCGGCGTGGGCAGAAAAAACCGGAACCGTAACCAATACAAACCGTCAGGTTCAAATGGGTCGTCCAGCCATTGCACCGCCAGGTGACGCCCGCGAAGATTGGTGGATTACCGTCGAGCTTGCCAAACGCATTGGTCTTGATTGGACCTATACACATCCGCGCGAAGTGTTTGCCGAAATGAAACTATCGATGAAATCACTTGATAATATTTCGTGGGATCGTTTGGCCGCTGAAAATGTTGTCACCTATCCGTCACTAGATGAAACTGATCCGGGGCAGTCGATCGTGTTTGGTGATGGGTTCCCGCGAACCGATGGGCGTGCCAGGTTTACCCCTGCAAGCATTATTGCACCAGCCGAAACACCGGATACAGAATATCCGATGATTTTGACAACGGGTCGCCAGCTCGAGCATTGGCATACCGGGTCAATGACCCGCCGTGCCACGGTTCTTGATGCGGTTGAACCGCAGGCAAATGCCTCGCTTCATCCGCGCACCCTTCGCCAGCTGGGCGTCGAGGCTGGTGATATGATAACGATTGAAACTCGGCGAGGGTCAATTTCGATCATGGCGCGTGCCGATCGTTCGGTTGCTGAAGACATGGTCTTTGTGCCATTTGCCTATGTCGAAGCCGCCGCGAATATCTTGACCAATCCGGTTGTTGATCCATTTGGCAAGATACCTGAGTTCAAATTTGCCGCTTGTCGGGTTGCCGCTACGATGGGCATTGCCGCCGAATAGTCACGGTAAGCCGCATCATTTGACGTGATCCAAAAACACTGCCTCGATCACAATGATCAGTGATCGGGGTTTTTGTTGGATTTTGCCTCAAAGTAAAATGAAAATGTAAAAAATTTACAATTTTCATTTTTTCACTATTTTCCTTTAGGTTCTTTGTTTCAGCCGGTAAAGCTAGATCAGGTAAGGCTGTAATTGGCCGCTTGGACGGCTTAGGCATTTGCGATCATGCCGGAATGAAGGGAAGATTTGAACCATGAAAATTTTGATCCTAGGAGCCTCATATGGCTCACTTCTGTCAACAAAACTATTGATGGCTGGCCATGATGTCACTTTGATTTGCCGCAGCAAATCGGCCGCGCTGATTAATGACGAGGGCACTGAAGTCCGAATCAAATTGCGCGATGAAGATAGTCATCGGGCGTTTCGGTCACATGATCTTGCTGGTACGCTTGATGCCGTCATACCGGCCGATGCGCGGCCTGAAGATTATGACATGATCAGCCTTGCCATGCAGGAACCACAATATTCCGAACCGCAGGTGCGCGATCTGATGCAGCGCATTGCTGCCAGCCGCAAGCCATGCTTGTCGATTATGAATATGCCGCCTTTGCCGTTTTTGCGCCGGATTGATGCACTGGCTGAGGTACCGCTTGATATGTGCTATGATGATGCATCGGTTTGGGCTGATTTCGAACCGGGTCTCATGTCGCTTTGCAGTCCTGACCCGCAGGCCTTGCGTCCACCGGAAGAAGGCACCAATATTCTTCATGTTGGTCTGCCTACCAATTTTAAGGCAGCGGTGTTTGCTGATCCAGTGCATAATGCGATGCTTCGCCAGCTTGAGTCTGATATTGCCGCGGTTACCGTTGATGGCAAGGATGTGCCCGTAAAGCTGCGCATATATGACAGCCTGTTTGTGCCAATGGCAAAATGGAGCATGCTGTTGACCGGCAATTACCAATGCGTCCAACGTGACGGCGTTCGGGCAATTCGCGACGCTGTACATGGCGATCTTGCTGCCTCGGCGGAAATGTATGCGTGGGTTGACACGCTGGCACGGGCGCTTGGCGCAGACGCGGCTGATCAGGTGCCGTTTGACAAATATGCAAATGCGGCTAGCAGCCTGTTAAAGCCGTCCTCAGCCGCGCGCGCGATTGATGGTGGTGCCAAGACGATTGAGCGGGTTGATCTTCTGGTGCAGCGGGTTGCCGCCAGCATCGGCATGCAGAATGACCTTCTTGACGAGACTGTGGCAATTGTGGATGACCGTCTTGATGCCAACAGGTTTGAGGCACCTTTTTTTAAGGTAGCTTAATATCGCTTAGTAGCATTTAACAAGCCAACTCACGCATAAATAATGCGCATTAAAAAGGGGCGGTACCATTGGTATCGCCCCTTTTGCCTGCGGTGGAGGGATGCTGATTTAGCCGTTCAGCACGTCCACAAGCGTGACGCCAAGTTTGGCAGGAGACGGTGACACGCGCACTCCTGCTTCTTCTAGCGCCGCAATTTTTTCATCAGCACCGCCCTTGCCACCTGAAATAACGGCGCCAGCATGACCCATGGTGCGGCCAGGAGGTGAGGTGCGGCCAGCGATAAAGCCAACCATCGGCTTCGAGCGGCCTTTTTTGGCTTCGTCGATCAGGAATTGCGCCGCATCTTCTTCGGCTGATCCGCCAATTTCGCCAATCATGATGATTGATTCGGTTTGATCATCAGCAAGGAACATTTCCAAAACATCAATAAATTCGGTGCCTTTTACCGGATCACCGCCAATGCCGACAGCCGAAGACTGGCCAAGACCCGCCATTGATGTCTGATAGACTGCTTCATAGGTCAAAGTGCCAGAACGTGACAGCACACCAACCGAACCTTTGCGGAAAATGCTTGGCGGCATGATGCCGATTTTGCATTCGTCAGGTGTCATCAGACCCGGACAGTTTGGTCCAATCAGGCGTGATTTCGACTTATCCAGCTTTTCCTTTACCCGCACCATATCCTGAACTGGCACACCTTCGGTGATACAGGTAATCAGATCAATGCCAGCATCAATCGCTTCTTCAATCGCAGCCGCAGCACCTGCTGGTGGAACATAGATAACCGAGGCGTTGGAACCGGTGGCGTCCTTGGCTTCGGCAACAGTGGCAAATAGCGGCAGACTTTGCCCATCGGCACTTGTCCATTGCTGGCCACCTTTTTTAGGGTGGGTTCCGGCGAGCATTTGCGTGCCATGATAGGCCAATGCCTGTTCAGTATGAAATGTGCCGGTTTTACCGGTCAGGCCCTGCACAATGATTTTAGTGTCTTTGTTAATTAGAATCGACATGTGCTTAGCCTTTCACTGCTTTGACAATTTTTTGAGCTGCATCATCCAAATCATCGGCAGCGATAACGTTCAGCCCACTGCTGTTGATAATGGCTTTGCCTTCATCAACCTTGGTGCCTTCGAGGCGGACCACCAAAGGCACTTCAAGATTGATATCCTTGGCCGCTTGGACAACGCCTTCGGCAATAACATCACAACGCATGATGCCACCAAAAATATTGACCAAAATCCCTTTTACATTTGGATCAGCGGTAATGATTTTAAAGGCTGCGGTAACGCGTTCGGTTGTTGCGCTGCCGCCAACATCAAGAAAGTTTGCTGGCTCGGCGCCATATAGCTTGATGATGTCCATTGTGGCCATTGCAAGACCAGCACCATTGACCATACAGCCGATTTCACCATCAAGGGCGATATAGGCGAGGTCATATTTTGACGCTTCGACCTCTTTTTCATCTTCTTCAGTAATGTCGCGTAATTCCATAACATCGGGATGCCGGAATAGCGCGTTATTATCAAAAGACACTTTGGCATCAAGCACCTGAACGTCATTTGATTTGGTGACGATCAACGGGTTGATTTCCAAAAGGCTCATATCCTTGCTGACAAAGGCCTCATAGAGATTTTTGAGAAGCGTCATGCCCTGTTCGCGGGCTGACCCTTCAAGCTTTAACGCATCGGCAAGCGTTGCCGCGTCAGCATCGGTGCAGCCAGCGCTGGCGTTAATGCCAACCGAATGGATCAGTTCAGGCGTTTCATGCGCAACCGTTTCAATATCCATACCACCTTCGGTTGAGGCAACGAAAGAGGTTTTGCCGGTTTCGCGATCAACAAGAATCGACAGATATAATTCACGGTCAATATCGGCACCATCTTCGACATAGAGCTGATTGACGGCTTTGCCATTTGGACCGGTTTGCTGTGTAACGAGGGTTTTGCCAAACATTTCAACGACATTGGCAAGGGCTTCCTCAGCCGAAAAAGAGACGCGAACGCCGCCTTTGGCATCAGCGCCAAGTTCTTTGAATTTTCCTTTGCCGCGTCCGCCAGCATGGATCTGGCTTTTAACCACCCAAACTGGGCCGGGAAGGGATGCAATCGCGCTTTCGGCTTGGTCAAGGCTGGTGATTGCAACGCCAGCAGCAATGGGCGCACCAAATGTCTGTAAAATTTTCTTCGCCTGATGTTCATGGATATTCATTGTGACTGTCTTTCTCCCGCTATGTGGCCTTGTGTGATAAAGCCACAAAAATTGCAACGATCGATCTGTTGTCACATATCTGTACAAAAAATGCACAAAAGTTATTTGGCGCGACAATTATGGTGAAAC
>JADHOU010000120.1 GCA_016778825.1 Candidatus Puniceispirillum sp.
GGAATATGAATCAGCGGGTTAAGATCTTCGCCACCTGCTTCAAGAAGAACAACATGACAATGAGGGTTAGCGCTTAAGCGTGCTGCTAGCACACAACCTGCCGATCCGCCGCCAATTATGATATAATCGGGATGAATTTGATCAGATGACATGACTCAGCCCCTTTAAGTAAGACTTGTGATACCTCGTATCATAAGGGTGAATCCAGCGCAGGCCAGCGCAAAATGTACGATATGGCGAAAGGTTGTTTCACTGATACGGCGCCGCGCCATGTGACCGGCCTGTTGTCCGGCCACTGTGGGAATCAACATTAGTGCTGATAATAAAAGATTATCACCAACCGGAAAACCAGCATGTGAAATGCCAAGCCATAAGGCAACGTAGCCAAACGATAAAAACACCCCAAGAAGCATCGCAAGATCATCTTTTTTGATCTGCATCATCATAAATAATTGAATGCTTGGAAAAGAATACATTGCTGTCAAACTGCCAAGAATACCCGATACAATGCCCGCTGGAATGATCAGGTGGTTCATGGTTTTGGACGAAAGAGACCTATTTTGGAACTGGCCACGTGGAAAGCTAGATAAAATGGCGTGAAGCGCGATCATCAGCCCAATCAAAATACCAAGAAGACGGCTATCAATCGCCACCATCAATGGTGCACCAACAAGCATGACAAGGGTTGATGAGGTGATCAATGGCCAAAATTGTCTCAAAATTTGCCATTGCTTCCGGTTCAGCCAGATCTGTTGGATATTAGCAATGGTGATCGGTAAGGCAAGAATGGCCACAATTTCGGGAAGTGGCAGAACAAACAGCATTATTGGCGTTGCAATTAGCGGTAAGCCAAACCCCAATGCACCTTTAACAAAACAGCCAAGAAGCACCGCCATCAATACCGCCAGACCATCGGCGGATAAAAGACTATCGATGACCATTGCCGCCCATTCTGTTGTGGCCGCCATCCTGAAACTGCCCAAAATACGAACGCCATGCTTGCCTTTGCAGCAGGAACAGGCCTGAACCGATGATCAAAATCATAATATGACTTTCTTGGTATGATTGCAAAATAGACAGAGTTAAAATCGGCGGACGCGTGGTTTGGTTTTAAAGAGGACCAGGACAGGTTTTTGGATCGTATTTGGCAATTGATTTGCAAGCTTAAAAAGCAGATCCTAGCATGAAAAGGATTGTCGGCTTAGAAAAATATGCGTAGCGTTTCCCGTCCTTATTAACAGGGAGCAAAAAAGGAGCTGTCGCCATCTTTGGATGTTGGAAAACAGCTAATATTGCGCCGCTTAATGGTGAATTTTTATGCGCAGATTATGCGTAAATCGCGAAAGTCTTTGATGATCACAGATTGTTATTTCTGGATTATATTATAATGGGCGGTGAAGTGATCTTGCTAATCATAGCTGGTGCATTTGCCGGTGGTTTTGCTAATGGCCTTGCGGGATTTGGCACGGGGCTATTTGCGCTTGGCTGGTGGTTGGCGGCGATGCCGCCGCTTGATGCGGTGATTACGGTTGTGATCTTGTCACTTGTCGGCGGTGTGCAAGGTCTTTATGCGGTTCGCAACTCTTTTGATTTTGGCGAGCAATTGCGATTTTTGTTACCAGCTTTGATTGGCGTCATGCTTGGTTATCTGTTTTTAGATGCGGTCAATATCATAATGCTAAAGCTATTGGTGGCTAGTTTGCTGATCCTGTTTGGCGGCTTCTTCACCTTTCGAAAAACGCTGCCAAAACTGACGAAACGCTATCTTGCTGCTGATGTTTTTGTCGGGTTTGTTGGTGGGCTATTTGGCATGATGGCGGGCATGTCAGGAGCGATATTGACGATGGGTTGTTCGCTTTATGATTGGAGCAAGGCGCGGCGCCGCGCACTAGTTCAGCCATTTAATATGATTGTTCTTGGCACTGTCTTAGCTCTGATGATATGGCGCGGGGTGATTGACTCAAGCATATGGCTTATTGTTGCGTTAGCCCTTCCCTTTTCGGTGATTGGTACGCAAACGGGTATTTTTGTTTTTCGCCGGTTGAATGATCGACAGTTTCAGCGGTTACTGATATGGTTGATTTTTGTTTCAGGCCTTGTGCTTTTGGGACGTGAACTCATTGCCAACATGTCTTCTGCATAGGGATTTTTGGCATCTATCATGATTATAACAGGCTTTACCAAGTCGCAAATCTGCTAAAATATGGAAGGGTATGGTTATGAGTGAAGTGCCAATGGGGAGCCGGGATGATGTTTTAACTGGCGGTGGTACCGGTGGTGTGACGAGTTCGCCAATGGCATTTCCAATTCCGGCTGAGGAGCTTGGTACTGTCTCAATTGTTCCTAACGGGTCCTTTGAGGCTGGCAGCTATCAAACATTTGTGCTGACCTATGTAGCTGGCAAATTCGGGATAGATGATTCCGGATCAATGCGGGTCTGTTTTCGATTTGCGAGTGATCAAACCCGCCCGCAATTTGAAGACCCAAAGGGACCAAACTATACCACGATCGAGGCGTCAAATAACGCGGTTCTGACATATCATTATGATCCAAAAGGCAATGTGCGGCCGTGGGACAGAACGCTGTATATCAAGGTTGTTCGCGGCTTTTTGCGCGAAGGGGACAAGATCACCATTACCTTTGGCGACCGATCAGGAGGATCACCTGGTATGCGGTTGCAAACATTCTGTGAAGATAGTTATGAATTTCACACCTTGATCGACCCTATTGCAACCTATTGTTATCAGCCGATGCCGGTGCAACCGGTGATCAAAATCATTCCTGGTGAGCCCGCCCGCTATTTGGCGGTGGCGCCGACAATCCGCGCGATCGATGAGAGCTTTTCGGTCAAATTCAAAGGCGAAGATAAATGGGGTAATCCATCCGACCAATGCGACATCCAGCTTTATCCGCGCGCTAGTCATCCAGTGCAAAATCTGCCCGATGTGATCAGCTTGAAACCGGGTGAATTTTTTGGTGTGATTGATGGGCTATCGGTTACTGATGCTGCGGATTTGCACATTGATTTTCTAGATGATGCTGACGCGGTGCTGTGCCGGACAAACCCGATCAGAATCGAGCCTGCGCCAATATCACGCCATTTCTGGGGTGATCTTCACGGCCAGTCGGAAGAAACAATTGGCACTGGCAGTGCTGAGGCTTATTTTGCCTTTGCCCGCGATTACGCATTTGTTGATGCAACTGGCCATCAAGGCAATGATTTTCAAATCACTAGTGATTTCTGGCTACAGCTTGACCAGCTATGCCAGAAATTTAATGAAGATGGAAAATTTGTTGCCATTCCGGGCTATGAATGGTCAGGCAATACTGGTCTTGGCGGTGATCGGAATATATATTTCCCGAATGAAGGTCGAACCATCCGGCGATCATCGCATGCGCTGGTTAGCGATCATTCGGATATCGACACTGATTGCAATTCGGCCGAAGAATTATTCGCTGCCTTTGCTGAGCATGGTGAAGATGATGTGGTCGTGTTTGCGCATTGCGGTGGACGCTATGCCGATATCGAGCTGGCACATGATGGCCGGTTTGAAAAAGCCATGGAAATTCATTCAAGCTGGGGCAGTTTTGAATGGCTGGTGCAAGATGCTTTCCGGCTTGGCTATCGCGTTGGCATTGTTGCCAATTCGGATGGGCATAAAGGACGGCCGGGCGCCAGCTATCCGGGCGCGGCGCTGTTTGGCGCGGTTGGTGGGCTGACTTGTTTTTTGATTGATAGCCTAAGCCGTGAAGCGATTTTAGAGGCAATCCGCAAGCGTCATCATTACGCCACCACCGGCGGTGAAAATGGCCGTCCGCTGATCACGCTTGATGCCGATTTTCCGCAAGGTGGCACAAAGTTTCATGATGATCCGCGGCATGGCCGCGACAAAGGCATGGCGGCCAATCAGGCGATCATGGGCGATATCGTTCATCTACCATCAGGTGATCTGTCGATCAAGGTTGACATCCGCGCCAGTGTTGCCATTGAACGGGTTGATATTTTCAATGGATTGAACCTGATTGAAACGATCCGCCCTTATGCAAAAGAAGATCTTGGCAGCCGTATCCGCGTGGTTTGGGAAGGCGCTGAATATCGGGGTCGTTTCCGGCAGGTGATTTGGGATGGTTCAGCGTTTCTGTCTGAAAATGAAATCATATCGGCAAGCCCAATCAATTTTTTCAATAAGGATAAAACGCTGAACCAACCGTCACCGTTTGAATTGAACTGGCGCGCTTTAACCACTGGCAATATTGGCGGTTTTGATATGGTTCTTGCCGACCCCTATAGCGGTACATTGAAAATTGAAACACCATTGATCAAGGCTGGTGTGCCTCTGGAAGATATCGGATTTGAGGATGAGGTTTTCGATAATAGTGGGGTTTTGCCGCGCTATCTAAAGCTGTTCCGACTGCCGACAATCAACCCGCATCAATCACTGCAGTTTGAACGCAGCATTTCATTGCAGTCGCAGGGCGATAACCCGATCTTTGTTCGGGTGACGTTGGAAGATGGTACCTTATGCTGGACAAGCCCGATCTATGTTTACCGCTAGTCAAACCAGCTATAAATTTTTGTAAATCACGGCCTTGGATTAAGATCCATAGGTGCATTTACGCAAATATTCGGTCACTTCGGTTCGGGTGCTAAATTGACTAAGCGTGCTGGCATGGATGGGCTGGCGCATCTGCAGCGAAATCGTATGCCCCATCTTTTTGCAGATTTCGCGAAACATCAAGGAATAGCCAAGTGTTACGCTGATCCGGCGCGCCATCTGATATAACAGCGAATTACGACCATCAAAGTAAAATGGGACGGTCGTTGTGTCTGGAACCTGCGCCAGCTTGGCGGCAAAGGTTTTCCATTCGATATCAATGGCATTGCCAACAAGGTTCGGCGCCAGCGAAATGGCGCCAGCTGGAAAAACGATTAACGCGCCGCCATTTTCCAAATATTTTGCCGCATCGGCTCTTGTTTTTAAATTATTGGCCAATGCAGCTTCGGTTTCGTCAAAATCAACAGGCAGAATTTTATCCATGACGGCTGGAGCCTGGCGAAGGACACGATGGGTGATAATTT
>JADHOU010000001.1 GCA_016778825.1 Candidatus Puniceispirillum sp.
TTAACATACGCTAAAACCGTCCGTAAAACATGGTGGTTTTGCCGTTTCGTTTTGATCATTTTTTTGAGGATACCCAATGTTTTTAGCGACAAATGCCATTTGCGAAACGCGTCACACACGTCAGGCTCGGCAATCGACAACAACGCAAATGCTGGATAAAGCCGTTCGGGCAATTTTGCTTATTGTGTTCATGTCGGTGGTGTCTGCCTGTAGCGGCGTTCCGCTTATCCCAGGAATCTAAATATTTTCCAACCTTTTCATCCGAATACCTTTTCATCGGATTGTCCTGCGATAGGATGGCCTTGGCATTTGATTGCCTTGGCATATGATTATGGGAATGATCTCGCCCGATGGAGTTCGTGATGATCGATGAGCACGCACCATGGCAAAGGCTTGGTTTCAAGCTTAAACTCGGCTTGCGGGCGCGATCTGAGGCGAAATGGCTGCCGTCAAATGATCTATTTGGCAATTGGACAGCTCGTGCTGAACAGATTGTTCTGAAGACACAATTGCTGGCCAAGCATCACAAAGATGTATTTTCTGCAATGCCAAATACCAATGCGGCTGGCGATGAAGTTCTTGCAATGGTTCGGCAGCATTTAACAACATATCATCATGATCAAGCCCATAATGATCGCATGGCAACGGCAGATGCTGGCCTTCATCCGTTGGATAGGGCGGCGCGGCTGGTTCCCGAAGATTTATTGTTGCTGGCACCTTTTGGCGAAGCTGCGTCGGATGACGCGACTGTGGTAAAATGGCATCTTGTGGCGGCGTCGCTTTGCTTTCCGGCGCATTGGGTTTTGGCCGAAAAGATGGGCAAGCCCTTGGCCGCGATTCATGATCCTGTACCGCATTATGATGAAAGGCTAGCCGGCCCGGTTGACCGGTTTTTCAATAAAATGAAGGTTGGCCCAATCAGTGCCCGGATGAACTGGTCTTTGCAGATTGGTACAGATTTATTCACCCCGCATCGCGCGCAAAGGCAGGCCGCAGCAGGTGACCTTGATAATCACCAGCTATGTTTGCGTCTTGAAAACCAGACCTTGCGAAAATTGCCACAAACCGGTTTTGTGCTGTTCACGATCCGAACGCATATCGAACCGGTTTCACGCTGGAAACATACCCCCAATGCGATTGACGATTTGGCGAAGATGCTAAATGACATGTCGTCCGAATCTCAATCCTATAAAGGCGCATCGCTCTATGCTGGCGCGCTTGCAAAACTAATCTAAAAATAATGCCGGTATCGACGCGGCTTGCGTGTCGTGCAGAGTGAGGGGGCGTGATGACGGCATTGGACGAGACATTTCGATCAAAATTCAAACAGCCATAATCTTTTGCAATTGCCTAGCCGGCTCGCGGCCAAAACCGACCAAGGCCGACCCTTAAGCGCTACCAAACCAAAAAATTGCGGTATCTATGCTGTTCAAGCCTTGACTTTACACCCCCATTTATGACCCTATTGCCATCTAAATTTTATCTTTATCAGGGGTTAATTATGAAGAAAACAGCAGTGACGATTGTTCTTTTGGCAAGCTGCCTCGCCTTTGGCGCATGTTCAAGCTATCCAACTTGGGTTCCAGAATGGGCGCAGGTCGGCGCCGAGTAACGCGTTAACCCCAACCCGTACCAGTAAGATGCCGCTGTTACCAAACGCGGCAGTGATGGCAGGTGGCGTTAAAAATGATTTCAATAGCACAGCATTATGTCTGTGCTATTTTTGTTTCAGGCTGCCATTAATTGGCGGCAAAGGCTTGCTTCATAAGGAAAAACACCATGTCAAAACAAACGATCTCGGTATTTGGGCTAGGCTCTATGGGCTTTGGCGTTGCCTGTTCGGCGCTTGCCGCGGGCCATCATGTCTATGGTTTTGATGTCAATATCGCCAGTCAAGACCGGTTTCTGGCCAAAGGTGGCGACAGGGCGGAGATTGCCAAGGCTGGTGCCGTGTCGGATGTGGTGATTTCGGTGGTGCTAAACGGCGCGCAAACAATCGATATTCTGTTTGGCGAGACGGGTATTGTGCCGCATATGCGGCCTGGAAGTGTGGTTATTTCCTGCGCCACGGTTGCGCCTGATCTGGCGCGCGAATTGGCGGTGAAATGCGATTCGTATCAGGTGCTGTATCTTGATGCCCCCATTTCAGGTGGGTCGGTCAAGGCGGCCGAAGGCGCGTTAACGATGATGGCATCGGGAAGCGCAGATGCCTTTACCGCAGCCAAGCCAGCGCTTGATGCGATCACTCGGACGGTTTACCAGCTTGGTGACACGGCGGGGCCAGGTTCGGCGATGAAGGCGGTTAATCAGCTATTGGCGGGTGTGCATATCGCCGCGATGGGTGAGGCAATGACTTTCGGTATCAGTCAGGGCGTCGATGCGGAACGCATTGTCGAGGTGATTTCTAAATGTGCCGGCACAAGCTGGATGTTTGAAAATCGCGCCCCGCATGTTGTCGATGGTGATTACACGCCGCATTCGGCGATCAATATCTGGCTAAAAGATCTTGGCATTGTTCTTGACGTGGCCAAGGGTTCACATTTTTCAGCGCCGCTTGCCGCTGCTGCCCTTCAGCAATTTGTTGCCGCTGCAGGCCAAGGGCTCGGCGGCGAAGATGATGCGGCTGTTGCCAAGGTTTATGCAAAAAATGCAGGCCTGACTCTGCCGAAGGCAAAAAAGATTGGGCCAAAGGCGAAATAGATTTGGGCTTATTTAACCTGATTAGATAGGTGAGGGCGTGCCGGTCTCGATGGGCGCGTCCGAGCCACCCCACTCGCTCCATGATCCGTCATAGACAAACACATTTTCATTGCCGAGAAGCGCCAGTCCAAGCGCAAGGCCACATGCCGTAACGCCCGAACCGCACGTGGTGATCACGGGTCGGTCAGTCTGGATACCGCCTGCGGCAAAGGCCGCTGCAATTTCGTCAAGCGAGCGCAGCCCGCCATCTTGATTGATAAGGCTGGCAATCGGTACATTTGAAGCTCCAGGCATATGCCCGCCACGCAACCCTGCTCTCGGTTCGGGGTCGATACCGGCAAACCGGCCAGCCGACCGCGCATCGGCAATCTGTCCGGCAACGCCAAGCTCGACAAGCTGGCGAAGGCTGTCCATCGGAATCATTTGCGCGCCAACCGGCGCACGGACGGTAAAGCCACCTTTTGGCGCATTAATCATGGGGCCGCTGTCAGTCGCGCCTGAACCTGCAAGCCATGATTTCAACCCGCCATCAAGAACGCTGACCTTTTCATGGCCGAATAAACGAAGCATCCACCATGCGCGGGCTGAACTCAAAAACACTGAATCACAATAGACAATCACATGATCATCATTCTCAAGACCAAGATCTTGCATTTGTGACTGAAATTGATCAGCCAAAGGCACCGTATGGGGCAGGGGTGATGATTTATCGGCAATCTTATCAATGTCAAACCGCAGTGATCCGGCGATGCGGCAGGCCAGATGTTCAGCATTGGCATCGCGTCCTAATGTCGGCAAATGCGATGTTGCATCAAAAACTTTAAGCACCGGGTTGCCTAAATTGCTGGCAAGCCATTCGGCGTTAACAATAAGCGGTGTTGATGGTGCCGTGGATGACATTGAAACCTCAGATCTTTGGTCATGCTTGGACAAAAGGGAAATAGCTTAAAGCCAGCTTGGCACTGGCAGGTTTTTCGAGCGTAAAAATTCTGGGTTCCAGACCTTGGATTGATAGCGTTGACCCGAATCACATAAGATCGTCACAATGCGATGACCCGGCCCCATTTCACGCGCCATTGCGACCGCGCCAGCCACATTGATGGCGGTCGATCCCCCAAGATAAAGCCCTTCATTCTGCATAAGGTCATAAATCAAAGGTAACGCGTCACTGTCGGTCAGGCAGAACGCCATATCAACCGGCGCTTCGGCCAGATTGGCGGTAATGCGACCTTGGCCGATTCCTTCAGAAATGGAATTGCCCTCCGATTTCAATTCGCCATGGCGGTAATAATTGAAAAGCGCTGACCCTTCGGGATCAGCAAGGCCGATTCTAACATCTTTATTTTGTTCTTTTAAAAACTGACCGACACCGGCAAGCGTTCCCCCTGATCCAACAGCGCAAATAAACCCGTCAATTTGTCCATTTGTCTGATTCCAGATTTCAGGGCCCGTGGTCTGGTAATGGCCTTTCATATTGGCCGTATTGTCAAATTGGTTTGCCCAGATCACACCACCATTATGTGTTGACGCCAGCTCTTTTGCCAAAGCTTCGGAATAGCGAACATAATTATTCGGGTTTTTATAGGGGACAGCAGGCACAAGGCGTAAATCAGCACCGCAAACCCGCAAAACATCTTTTTTCTCTTCGCTTTGCGAATCAGGCATGACAATGACCGATTTATAGCCTTTGGCATTACCAACCATGGTCAGGCCAATACCGGTATTGCCAGCAGTGCCCTCAACAATAATTCCGCCAGGGCCAATCAAACCACGCGCTTCAGCATCTTCGATAATCGCCTTGGCTGCACGATCTTTGACCGATCCCCCAGGATTCATGAATTCTGCCTTGCCGTAGATCTCGCATCCGGTCATTTCAGAAACGGCTTTGAGGCGGATTAGCGGCGTGTTGCCAATGGCAGCGACAAATCCGGGAACATAGTTTTGCGACATGAATTCACCCTGTGAATTTGAAATTAACACCCGCAAGCTTGGAAACATCAGTTTATATTTGTCGAAGACAAGGCGGTGCAAACCCAATGTAAAAGCCTCGTATAATTTGTAAATCGAAAACTTCATTGGCTTGGCTCTAACAAAGACAGGGGGGCGCAACATAAATTTCATTCTTGGCAAGCGTCGTTGTTCATGGCACGATTTTTGACTGCATAAAGCAAAAACAATGATTTGAAATGTCCGGTTTAACCGGCATAAAGGTGATAATGGCGCGCGTGACTCTCATTCGCCATGGCAAGGCTGAAACATCCAAGCTTGGGGTGCAGGATTTTGACCGCCCCCTGATTTCAAGAGGACAGATCAACGCGTCGGCGGTTGGTGCATTTTTGGCGACGCACCGAATGCTCCCCCAGCTTGTTCTAGTGTCACCTTCGGCACGAACCCGCGAAACCTATGATTTTATCAAACCGCACTGGCCTGACGAAATTGCGGTCCAATTTGTTGATCAACTCTATGAAGCCTCGGCAAGTACGCTTTTACAGGCGATCATTGATTATGGTGGTGATCTCTCGGATATAGCCGTTATCGGCCATAATCCAAGCCTTGTTGTGTTATTGAACCATATGGTAGGCGATGGTCATGCCGAACAGAATCTTGGCTATTTCCCAACATGCTGCATGGCCGATATCGGGTTTGTTGCGCCGAAAATCCATGATTTGGTCTCGGATGGGGGAAGATTGCTGTCGATCAAACGCGCGCGCGACCTTTAGGCAATCACATTTGGCATTTTATCAGCCAACTCTACCTTTAAAAAACTGATGTTTTGGCAAATCATCCATCTTTGACGCTTGACAGGTTTGTTTTAGCGTATTAAACCGCTATCACATTATAACGGGACTGCAAACAAGGTAAATGGCCTTTGAAACGTGACCAGATAGACACAATGCATGAAGATGATCTTTTCGACGCCATTCTTGCGTTGGACAGCGCAGTTGAGGCGCGCAATTTCTTTTATGATCTTTGCACGCCAGCCGAGCTTGAAGGGCTGGTTGATCGTTGGCGCGTTGCACAAATGCTGGTGAAAAAAGTGCCATACCGCAAAATTGCCGAAGAAACCAAAGTCAGCACGGCGACCATCGTTCGCGTTGCGCGGTTTTTGAATAATGGATTTGATGGCTACAAAACAATCATGCATAGACAGGGTAAGTTATGAGTGAAGAAAAGCGGCTAAAAATAGCCATCCAGAAATCTGGCAGACTTGCCGATATGTCGATTCATTTGCTGGAAAAATGCGGTATTTCGCTGGCGAAAAGCCGTGATCAGCTTTTATGCCGTGCGCAAAATTTTCCGCTTGATATCTTTTTGGTTCGTGATGACGATATTCCGGCTTTTCTGGCAACGGATGTTTGCCAACTTGGCATTCTTGGCCAAAACGGTCTTCTTGAAAAACAGGTGCTTGGCAATGGCAAATTTGCCGGGCTTCGCCAGCTGTTGCCGCTTGGCTACGGCAAATGTCGTCTGTCGATCGCCGTACCGCATGATTTCGATTATCAATCAATCAATTCGTTAAATGGCAAGGTCATCGCAACATCGTACAAGGGTTTGCTAACACAATATCTTGCTGATCGTAAAATTGATGCTGATATCGTCACAATGGAAGGTGCGGTCGAGGTTGCACCAAGAACGCATCTTGCTGACGTGATTTGCGACCTTGTTTCGACTGGCAGCACGCTCGTGTCAAACGGGCTGGTGGAAAAAGATATTATTTTGCAATCTCAGGCGGTTCTGGTCACCAACCAGATTGATGACCCAGAAATTGCCACTTTGGCGGAAAAGGTGACATCACGTATCAAAGCGGTTTTGCGCGCTGAAAACAGCCGCTATATCATGCTGAACAGTCCAATTGATAGTCTGGAGGCAATCAAGGCCGTTTTGCCCGGTTCGCAATCGCCAACCGTTATGCCGCTTCAGGGGCGTGATGACATGGTTGCCGTTCATGCGGTTTGTGAAGAAGGCGTATTTTGGGACACGATGGAAGGTCTGAAAGCCAACGGTGCCAATTCAATTCTTGTTGTTCCCATCGAAAAAATGCTGGATTAAAGCCATGGTGTCATCTTCATCATCTGACATGACAGCGATCTGTCAACGTGCACGCCCTGAAATTCTGGCAATGGCGGGTTATGTCTCAGCGCGTTCACTACAGTTACCGGGCAGTGAGACGGTTTTTCTAGACGCCAATGAATGCGCCTTTGAGCCTTTTGTTGGTGCCAGTGGTTTGTCGCGCTATCCGGCGCAGCAGCCATCCCAGCTTGTCGATGCTTTTTGTCGCTGGCTTGATGTGTCATCACGCAATCTGACAATCACCCGCGGCGCGGATGAGGCGATTGATTGCCTGATGCGGGCCTTTTGCATTCCGGCAGTTGATAATGTGGTCATTTGTCCGCCAACATTTGCCATGTACGCACAATCGGCCATGCTGCAGGGCGTGGCCGTGCGTTCGGCAATGCTGGACAGCAATTTCGGGCTGGATCTTGCCGCTATTGAAAAAGCGGTTGATGCCAGCACTAAAATGATCTTTGTCTGCTCACCAAACAATCCAACGGCCAATATTATGGATTCTGGCGCCATCCAAAAGCTTTGCGAAACCTATGCCGATACGGCACTTATCGTTGTTGATGAGACCTATATCGAATTTAGCGATCAGCCAAGTTTGATTGCCAAGCTTGATCAATATGCCAATTTGGTGGTTTTGCGGACATTGTCCAAATCACATGCTGCGGCGGGTTTGCGATGCGGGGCGGCGGTGGCACGCGGTGACGTTACCAGCCTTTTGCAAAAGGTCTTGGCACCTTATCCGCTGGCAGCGCCTGTAATTCAGGCAGCCCTGACCATCCTCAAACCGGAAAATACGGCCAAGCTTGCTGAAAAACGCGCCGATATCGTGACGCGCCGCAATGGTTATGCGAAAGAATTTGCAAAACTTGACGATGTTCAATCGGTTCTGCCATCAGATGCCAATTATCTGCTTTTGCTGGTTCGTGATGCCGCAGGCCTATGCGAAAAAGCCCGAAAATCAGGCATTATCCTTCGTGATCAATCACATCAGCCCAGGCTTGAGAATGCGGTTCGTATCGCCATTGGCAGTGCCGAGGAGATGCAGCAATTGCTGGCGGTGATGGCGGGAGAAAACCCGCCAGCGTTACCAGCACAACGCCGCTTTAGTTTGACGCGCAAGACCAGTGAAACCGCCATTTCAGTTACCGTAAATCTCGATAAAACAGCGCCGGTTAAAATCAATACCGGTGTTGGCTTTTATGATCATATGCTGGATCAGATTGCCAAACATGGCGGTTTTTCGCTTGAGATTGAATGTGATGGCGATTTGTATATTGATCCGCATCATTCGGTTGAGGATTGCGCGATTGCGCTTGGGCAGGCTATTCGCGGTGCGCTTGGCGACAAGCGCGGCATTGGCCGCTATGGGTTTTTCCTGCCAATGGATGAATCACTGGTTCAGGTTGCGCTTGATTTTGGTGGCCGGTTTTACCTTGATTTTAAGGCTGATTTCCCCGAAAGCCATGTTGGTGATTTGCCATGCGATATGGTGCCGCATGTGTTTTATTCACTTGCCGAACATATGCAGGCCAATCTTCACATCGCGGTAACGGGTGAAAATACGCATCACATGGTTGAGGCTTGTTTCAAGGGATTTGGCCGTACCTTGCGCCAAGCCATTCGGATTGAGGGCACTGAAATGCCAAGCACAAAGGGAACGCTATGATCGCCATTATAGATAGCGGCGGTGCCAATATAGCATCGGTTCAATTCGCCTTGGAACGGCTTGGTGCGGAATCAATTTTGACCAAAGATGTCAAAATAATTCAATCTGCCGACAAAGTTTTGCTTCCCGGGGTTGGTGCCGCGCCAATAGCCATGCAAAATCTGGCCGAATATGGGCTGATTGACTGTATCCGCGATTTGACCCAGCCAGTGATGGGCATTTGCCTTGGCATGCAGCTATTATTTGCGGCTTCGCCCGAGGGGAATACCCCGCTTTTGGGCATTTTTGATGCTGATTGCAAAACCTTTTCCCCCGCGCAAGGCAGGTCAGTACCGCATATGGGTTGGAACCGGCTGTCAAAACAGCAAGACCACCCTTTATTGGCTGGGGTTGGCGAGGGGGCGCACGTCTATTTTGTGCATAGCTATTTTGCCCCCATAACAGCGCAGACTATCGCCGCAACAAACTATGGTGATGATTTTACCGCGATTGTTGCCGGAAATAATTTCATGGGCTGTCAGTTTCACCCCGAAAAATCGGGGCTGGTTGGCGCGCAAATTCTACGTAATTTTCTGGAGATGCCATCATGATCATTTATCCGGCGATTGACCTTATTGCTGGTGCCGTTGTGCGGTTGCATAAAGGTGATTTTGACCAGTTGACGACCTATGGCAATGATCCGGTTTCAGTGGCGCAATCCTATGCTGATGCTGGCGCAACATGGCTTCATCTGGTTGATCTTGATGGTGCCAAAAATCCAGATAACCGGCAAATTGATCTGATTGCCAAGATCATCAGCAGCACCGGCCTAAAGGTTCAAACAGGCGGCGGTATTCGCTCATTTGCCGATGTTCAGGCCTTGGTCAATGCTGGCGCAAGCCGGAGTGTCATTGGCAGTCTTGCCGTTCGTGATCCGGAAGCAACCAAAGCAATTTTCAAAGCTTTTGGGCCAGAAAAAATCTGTCTTGCGGCCGATGTGATCTGGCAAAATAACGAGTTTTACATTGCGGTTTCGGGATGGCAGGAAGCAAGCAGCCTGTCACTTTTTGATTTTATCGAAACCTATCAGCAAGATGGGCTTTTGCATGCGCTTTGTACCGATATTGACCGCGACGGCACCTTAACCGGCTGTAATCGTGATCTGTATCAAGAGGTAAAACAAAAATATCCGAAACTGCAATTGCAAGCCTCTGGCGGGGTTAGCATGCTTGCCGATCTTGACGGATTGACCGCCGATGGCGTGATCATTGGCAAGGCATTATATGAAGGGCGTTTTACCGTTGCACAGGCGTTGGAGGCGGTCGCATGCTAACCAAACGGATTATTGCCTGTCTTGATGTCAAAGATGGCCGTGTTGTCAAAGGCGTTCAATTTCGCAATCATGTCGATATGGGCGGCATTCTTGAGCTTAGCCAGCGTTATGCCGATGAAAGCGTTGACGAGCTGGTTTTCTATGACATTACCGCCAGCAGCGATGGCCGTGTTGTTGATAAAAGCTGGGTTAACCAGATTGCACGGCGGATTAATATTCCGTTTTGCGTTGCTGGCGGCATTCGCACCATTGCTGATGCCAAGGCAATTTTGAATGATGGCGCAGATAAGATTTCGGTGAATTCACCCGCTTTGGAGAGGCCTGACTTTATTTCCGAACTTGCTGCGACATTCGGCACCCAATGTGTTGTCGCTGGTATTGATAGTCGTCGCGAAGGTGATAAATTGCAGGTTTATCAATATACTGGCGATGAAACTAAAACTATTAAATCAAAGCGCGACACCGTGTCTTGGGCGCGTGAAGTCACCCGTCTTGGTGCCGGTGAAATCGTGTTGAACTGCATGAATAATGATGGTGTTCGCCAAGGCTATGATATCGACCAACTTGCTGCGGTTCGCGCTGCTGTCACGGTACCTGTCATCGCATCAGGCGGGGCAGGCGATTATGTGCATTTTGCCGATTTGTTTCGGCAAAGTGATATTGATGGTGCCTTGGCAGCATCGGTGTTTCACAGCGGAAAAATTCCAATCCCCAAATTAAAAGCCTATCTGAAATCTGAATCAATCGAAGTGCGAGTATAGCCATGCCAAGCATCAATCTTGATGAAATTGACTGGGATAAAGGCGAAGGCTTAGTGCCTGCTATCGTTCAAAACAGTGATAACGGCCAGATACTGATGCTTGCCTATATGGATCATGCGGCCTTGGCACACACAATCAGCAGCAAAAAAGTGACCTTTTTCAGCCGGTCGAAAAACCGGCTTTGGACCAAGGGCGAAACATCAGGCAATTGGCTTGATTACATTAGTGGCGAAATGGATTGCGACGCTGACACGCTTTTAATCCAAGCCCGCCCGCAAGGCCCATCTTGCCATACGGGCAGCGTGACCTGTTTTAATGATCAGACGCCAAGCAATATCGGCTTTCTTGAACAGCTCGGCACGTTGATTGCCAAACGCCACAAAACCATGCCCGAAGGCAGCTATACAACAGGCCTATTTGCCGAAGGCAAGGCACGCATCGCGCAAAAGGTTGGCGAAGAGGGGGTCGAGTTGGCCTTGGCGCGGATGAAGGATGACAGCGCGGAAATGGCGAATGAAGCCGCCGATTTGCTGTTTCACATGATGGTCCTTCTTGAAGATGCCGGACTAAGCTTGGCCGATGCCATCAACGTTCTGCAAGACCGCCATAAATAGCGGCGCATATCGCCATCTGGCATAAACGTAAATGCTTGGCATCCAATTGTTTAGCGCCCAACATTGAGCCCCAAGCTGTTTGGCAGCAAGATATCTTTGAACGATGGTTGCTTTGATGCCACCTACTGGCTGAAATGGAACCAAATACCAATAGCTACCGCAGCGACAAACGCTGTTTTAAAGGGCAATTTAATGCCCTGTTTACGGGAATGCCTGCGTGAAATCGCATTTGTTACCAAAAAATTCATTACATGACCTTTTTTATGAGGGCTCGTGACCGACCTCAATTTCAATAGGTAAAACCTAATCACATTATCGCACAAAGAACTAATATAATCGCCGTATCGGGCGTCGATTTCGTGCTTTTGGGCAAAAGAAACATGTGATTGAAAGACATCGACGCCAAAGGCACGATGCCAATTAGATGTAATGGGAGGAAGTGGCTCCCCGGGACGGATTCGAACCGCCGGCCAAGCGATTAACAGTCGCTTGCTCTACCGCTGAGCTACCGGGGATTAGTGCCTTGCCAAGCGTTATACAGAACAAAAATTGATATGCAAGCCCGTTTTAGAGCAAAATCACTCGATGCCAGCGAAAATGGAAACCCAGCTTGTGAAAACGGCTTTGCCCGGAGCTATTACCGATCAAGAGTGCCAAGGGCCTTGGCAAGCCGCCCAATATCATCGTCGTCAAGCGTTGTTGCGCGAAGCGTTTGAATCTCAGTTAAGGGGCGTGACGCGGCTGATCGCGCATAGGATGGGTCATAATGCGTTTCTAGCAGATTAGAGACAAAACCGTGCCAGTCAGCTGCCTTGATTGCCGATTCCCAATGATCAAAAGTGGCAACGCTGTATCGCTGGCGAAGCCCTGCCAGCAAAGCAATAAGATGATCAGGCTGTTCAATGATATAACGGTAATCGCGCTGCAAAAAGGCAATACGGGCGTCAATGGGGGCGGTCAGGCGCACGCGGCTTGCTTGTCGCATTGATGCCCACAATGCCGAGGGAACATGGATTTGCCCAATTTTATTGCTTTCAGCCTCGATAAAGACAGGCCGATCGGGGCTAAAATTCTGCAAAGCGGCACATAGGCGCGATTCAAACAAACGCTGGGCGGGTTGCGGTGATCCGGGTTCGCTGCCAAGAAGCGAGCCTCGGTGGTTTGCTAGACCTTCGAGATCAAGCACCTGAAGCCCATTTTCAGCCGCCGCACGCAAAATATGGGTCTTTGCTGTACCAGTTGGCCCGGATAGAACGATCAATCGAAATTTGGCAGGCAGATGATCAAGATCATCAAGAACCGCCTTTCGATAGGATTTATACCCGCCTTCAATCACGGCGCTATGCCAACCGATATCGCTAAATATTTTTGCCATCGCGCCGCTTCGTTGGCCACCACGCCAGCAATAGATCAGCGGCCGCCAATCGCGATCTTTTTTTGCAAGATCAGTTTGAAGATGACCAGCAATATTCTGCGCCACTAACGCCGCACCTGACCGTTTTGCCTCAAATGGATTGATTTGTTTGTAGATTGTGCCAATTTCAGAGCGCTGCGCGTCATTCAAAACGGGCAAATTGATTGCCCCTGGCATATGATCATCCAGAAATTCAGATGGTGAGCGCACATCAATAATACTGTCAAATCCGGTTTTCTTGAGCAAAGCAAAATCAGGCGCAATGCGGGTGATTGGTGCCGTCATTTGCTGCGCCGTTCTCCGGCATCTATTGCCGCGTAAATTGCCATTTTTGGTGAATTTGTGATCATCATGGTGTTTTTACATGCTTCCGGTTAGATGAACACCTGCATTGGTAAAATCAAGCGTGCCGATGATTGCCGCCGACTGCCCATCTTTATGCAGCGTCGTAACAAGCCGGTTCGCGGCATCCCGGGGAAACACGCCAAGCAAGCCGCCACTGGTCTGCGGATCAAACAGCATTTCAACATGCGCATCAAATTGCGTGCCAGAATCACCTCTCAACCCACTTGCATCAATCTGCACAGCAGCGCGGTTCTGGTCATGCAGGCTTGATCTTATGCCCGACGATAACAGCGCCAAAGCCCCATCAAGCAATGGCAGCGATGACAGATCAAGCTGGCAACCGCTGGCCCCTAGGCGAAGGCTTAAGTTCTGCGCATGGCGTGCCAGACCAAAACCGGTAATATCGGTAGCTGCAAAAACGCCTTTTTTCAAAAAATGTTTTGCAGCTTGCTGATTTGATACGGCCATCTGCCGAATCGCGCCATCAACCCATTGTGCTTTGGCAAAAAGCTGCATATGGCCTGCCATGATCACGCCGGTACCAAGCGGTTTGGTGAGAACAACAACAAGATCATCGCCAGAAACATTGATCACAGGCGTAGCTGGTCGCTTTTGCTTGCTATGACCGGTGACCGAAAACCCAACCGACAGGGCGCCGCCTTCGCTTGTATGACCGCCAGTGAGCTTTACACCGGCCTCGCTAAGGGCAAATAGCCCACCAGCCAGAATCTGCGTTAATTGGTTGGTCTGGATTGATAGATTAGCCTCAGGAAGATTGATAATGGCCAAAGCCGATGTAGGGGTGGCTAGGGCGGCGTAAAGATCGCTTAACGCATGAACCGCGGCAATACGGCCAAGCATAAATGGGTCTGAGACAATTTCAGATAGAACATCGACCGATTGAACGAGCTGATATCCGGCTGGCGGCGACGCCATGATCGCCGCATCAGTTTCAATGCCCGCCTCAGGCATTAAGGCTGGGTCAGCCCCATTTGAGACAGCCAGACTAACCGCATCTTCAAGCGCATTTGCCAAAACGGTATGGCTGGCCTTGGCGGCGCAACCAAGACAGCGCATTGTCGCAAAAACAGGGTCGCGGTGATGCTGAGGTGAATCACCATCAAAATCAGAATCAAGACCAGCAAAAGGCTGGGGCGCTGGCGGGGTTGGCATGCTCAATTGCTGATATTTTGCCATGAACCGGCGATCAATCCAGTATTTCAGGGCTAACAACCCATCAGCCTTCACGCCAAATTGTCCCCAAGAGGCAATGGCACCATTATCTGCCGTGCCAATAATCGCAAGATAGCGCCTTTGCGCCGACCAGCGTTTAAGCGCATGTCCATGCAGATATTTGCGAAGGTTTTTGGCCAAAACAGGTCCAGCGCGAACCGCAAAGACACCCGCTCTTGGTCGCGGGCTGCCGCTGATTGTGGCAACGTCGCCTGCGGCAAAAATATTGGCATGGCTTTTTGATTGAAGCGTTGGGTGAACAGCAATAAACCCGCTATCATCCAGCGCAAGGCTGGTTGTGCTTAGCCAGCGCGGCGGGCGCACGGCCGAGACCAGAAAACAGGCATCAAACGTTTTACTGGTACTGTCACTAAACCGGATTTGGCCAGCGTCAATCTTTTCAATGGCGCGGCCAAGCTGAATCTTTATGCCAGAATCAAGAAGCGCAGCAAACATCAGATGACTGGCACGCGGTGCCATTTGCGGCATCAGCCTTGTTGACCGGCTATAGAGCGTCATTTCTGGTGATGCTCCATGATCGCGCCAACGTTTATTGAGCGCCAAGGCCAATTCGCATCCCGCCGCACCGCCGCCAATAACGGCAAGCCGTTTGGGCAAGCCGGCGGCAAGAAGATCGTCAAAGGCTTTTTGAAATTCGGCAATTGGTTTAACTGGAATCACGTGATCGGCCGCGCCTTCAATGGCGCCAAGGTCGGGCTGGCCACCAATATTGATTGACAAGATATCGAAATGCAGCGGTGGCCGATCATCAAACAGCAATTTATGCCCATCCGCATCAATGCCGCTACAAGGCGCAACGATTAGGCGTGCCCCCGAAAATTGGGCGAGATGCGCCAGATCAATGTGAAGATCATCATCATCCCAAACGCCTTCAACATAGGCTGGAAGCATGCCGGAATAGGGGGTACGGATATTTGCGGTGACAATCGTGAGGCGCAATCCGGGAACTGGATTCATCGCGAAGCTTTTGATCGCCGCAATTTGGGCATGGCCACCACCAAGAAAAACCAGATCGGCCAGAATTGGAGGTTCGCGTTTCATCAGCAATTTGCTTTTGACCCGATAGGTCGTGCTTGTTGTTTGCCGTTATTGGTCGTCATATTGGCCAAGTTTCCCTTTGAAAAAGGCAGCCGCATTGCCATCAGTCTTGGTAATTGACATAACTTCACCAACAAAAATTGTATGATCACCGCCATCATATTCGGCCCATGGCCGGCATTCCAGACTGCCAAGTGAATTGGCCAAAAGTGGTTGTCCATAGATGCCAAAATGCCAATCAAATTTGGTAAAACGATCATTTTCCGCTGCGGCAAATGTCTGGCAAATGCCAAGCTGGTCAGCCGCCATGATATTGACCGCAAACCCACGACAGCTTTGGAACAATGATAATTTATCATTCCGATTATCAAGTGACCATAAAATCAATGGCGGCGTCAAAGATACCGAATTAAAGGAATTTACCGTCAAGCCATAAGGAATGTTATCAGGGCCGGTAACTGTTACGATGGTGACACCAGTCAAATATTGGCCCATGACAGCACGCAAGGCAGCGCTTGCAACAGGTTGGTCATCAGAGATAGCAGAATTTGTCATGAAGGCCTCACGAAAGAAAATGATCAATTGATCTTGTCTATAGCTGGTAATTCCAAAACATCAGAATTCAAGCACAGCCTAATTACCCTAGTTTTTTTAGGTCTAGCACGGACGGGCTAGCGTCGCCATCACGACTTGTGAAAGATTTTTACGATTGTTTTTATTTGGCGTTCCGACACCACTTCGGCAAGGATCACCGCGATAAAAATCAGAACACAGCCAATAATAGCCATAAAAACAAGCCGTTCATCAAGCAACCACCAACCAAAAAAGGCGGCAAAGACCGATTCAAGCGATAGAATCAGCGCTGCCGCCGGTGCTGTTGTGTGGCGCTGCGCCACAAGTTGAATGGTGAAACCCAGTCCCACCGCGACAATACCGGCAAAGGCAAGCTGGGGCAGCACCGGTACAAAATCAGCAGGCGATGGCGATTCAAGCGGCAGCATGATGATCCCTGCAATCACGGCTGTTACAATCGATTGCAACGCCGATAGCTGAAACGGGGCATCAATCTGCGTCATTATTTTTTGGATAAGCAAAATATGGGCTGCCCAGAAAAAGGCACCGCCAACAATCAAAAGATCGCCAAATTGCGCTTCAAGACTTGAGGTGCCCGACAGCAAAAAACTACCAAGCAAGGAAATGACAACCGCCGGCCAAATATTCAGCGCGACATGCCGGCGTAAGAACAAAGCGGCAATCAACGGCACCAAAGGTACATAAAGCGCGGTTAAAAACGCGGCATTGGCAACATTGGTATAAACAAGCGCGGTTTGCTGAAGCCCGATCCCACCAAACATAAAAATGCCAAGCCCAAATGCCCCAAGGCATATCTGCCGGTTCTGGCACATGGCGACAAACAGATTGACCTTTTTCATTTCAAAAATGGCAAGCGGCAATAATACCGCCGCGCCAATGACATAACGGCCAAAGGTGAAGCCCATCGGCCCGATGGTTTCCATGCCGGTCTTTTGTGCAATGAAGGTTGCGCCCCAGAAAAGCGCAGCGCAACACAACAGAAAATTTGCCATTGCCCGTGACATGACGTCTCCAGTCCACCCAAAAAGCGCAAGCAAAATTGCGCCATCCACACCGATCACATGCTTTTACCGATTTGGCGTGTCCCAAGCCTGCATAATAAATGCCGTAATAAGCAAATGGAAACACGTTCACGAGATGTAGTTATGGAGGCCCGGACCGGAATTGAACCGATGTACACGGTTTTGCAAACCGCTGCATAACCACTCTGCCACCGGGCCGTAAGAAGCTATTTGCCGGTGATATACGATGATTTTGATAAGGTCAACGACCTAAACCAAAGGTGTCAAGCAATTCCTCATAAAATTAGAAATCTCTGATGCAAAACTTAATGCTGGTAATTTCAGGGCGTCTATTAGCACTCACTAAATGCGAGATAAAATATCGTGACAATCAAACCAGCCAAGTCCAGCAAACCCCCGAAAATACGCGTATCGCTGCTTTTGGCGGGTCGGGGCAAGGGTTATGGTTCTCCGTGATGGATAATCTTCATTTATGCAGAGGCCCCCAGATTGACAGTATTTGCGGTCAATATGTTGAGTGGGGCGGGCAGTCCTCTGACCCCACGGTTACACTTGCCCACCGATCTAAAATTAATGTCGGCAAACATCCTGAATATTGTCAGCTTGAATAGCTGTCATTCTAGGATTATAAGAAACGATTAACGCAGAGGTTCACAAGCAGAACGTCGCCGAAACCGCATGGCGTATCAAAAAATATAAAGAGTTATCGAACATGAACCAGAGCCCGTTTGAAATCGCCCGCAAAATGATGGTGGATTGCCAAATTCGTCCATCAAAAGTCACTGACCAGAATGTTCTTGATGCGTTTTTGGCGGTGCCACGTGAAGCTTTTGTCAGCAAGCATCACCAGGCTGTTGCCTATATTGACGAAGATTTGCCGCTGTCGAACGGACGCAATTTAATGGAGCCTATGGTTCTGGCACGGCTTGTTCAGGCGCTTGAAATTCGCGCTGGTGACAATGTGCTTGTCGTTGGCGCCGCCAGCGGCTACGGCAGCGCCATCATCGCGCACATGGCCGGATCGGTTATTGCGGTCGAAACCCGCGCGCAAACCGTTGAAAAAGCGCAAGAAATTCTCGTTGCGCATGGTATTGACAATGCTGCTGTCGTGAAATCGCGTCTTGTTGACGGCTATGCAGATGAGGGACCATATGACCAGATTTTAGTTGAAGGCGGCGTTGAGACCATGCCCGCATCATTGCTGCAACAATTAGCGCCAAAGGGACGATTGGCGGCGGTTTATCGGCCGCATGATGCGCCGATTGGCGTTGCGAGCCTTTGGAGACGGTCAGGAAATGATTTCACTCGAAAATCACTTTTTGATGCGAGCGTTCCAAATCTTGATGAATTTAACAAAAAACCAGAATTCACCTTTTAAGGGATTGGTAAAAACGACATGTCTATGCTGAAGATTCGCCGAACCGTCAAAGCAGCAATTTTAATTGGATGCATCGGGATAACTTCATCACCAGTATTGGCCATATCGCTTGACGAGGCGCTGCGCGCCAGTCTGAAAAATTCTTCGGCGCTTGCCGCTGCGCGTCAAAGCTGGCTTGCAACGCGTGAAGCCATTGGCACGAATACATCAACGACTGATCTGACAGCGCGGTTAAACGCCACCGGTTCAGTTGGCCAAATCGACAGCAAGGCTGGCCAAGGCTTTAACAAATCCCAATATGTATCAACTGGCGTAACCTTGTCAAAAAACCTTTATGATGGAGGTCAGACCAAAGAAAAGGTGCGTCTTGCCGAAATCAATCTTCAGCAAGCGTCAGCAATCTACGCCAAAACCGAGCAGGGGGTTATTCTTGGCACGATCGAAGCCTATCTAAATGTTTTGAAGGCAGGACGTGAGGTCAAGCTGCATGCCCGTAATCTTACCCGGCTTAAAGCGCATGTAACTGCAGCCAAAATTCGGGTTGATGCAGGCGCTGCCACACCAACAAGGCTGGCTGAAGCCCGCGCCAGATATGCCCGCGCCCAATCAGATTCAATCCTTGCCGAAACAAGATTGTCCAATGCCGAAGACAGCTTTCGGTCACTAACGGGCAAAGATGCAAGCGACTTCATCGAACCGTCAATTACGGGGAATTTGCCGATTGATCTTCTTGATGCCGAAACAAAAGCGCAAGAAGCCCACCCTGATATCTTGGCCGCGGTTGCAGCTGAACGCGCTGCCGATCAGGCCTTCAACACATTACAAGCCGCGGTTCGCCCGACTTTGGCCTTTAGCCTTTCTGCCAATACGAGAGCGGGAACGGGCACAACGCTTGACCGCGATGAAGTTGCCGCGCAATTGGTGTTTTCATCACCGCTTTTATCAACCAATGCCACCAGTTCAACATCGCGCCGGATCGCCGCCAGTTTCAAACAAGCAAAATTGGACCGTGTCGAGGCAACGCGGAAAATCGAAGTTGCCGCACGCGAAGCCTTTCGCAATTGGCAATCAACCGGCATTCGTGTTGATGCGGTCACCAGCGAGATTGAGGCATTTCGCCTTGTCGCCAAAGGGATCGCCAGCGAAGCACAATTCGGTCAAAAGACCACGCTTGACCTGCTTGATGCCGAAAAAGATGTCAATGACGCCGAATTAAGTCTTGTTTCGGCTGAACATAACCAGCTTCTTGCCGCCTTTCGCCTTAAAGCAGCGATTGGCAGCCTAACCGCCGAACAGATGGGGCTTGTCGATGTTTTGGGGCAACTGTCCGATATGCCGCCGGCTCCATCGCCATTTTATAACGCATTCCCATTTGGTCGCAAGCCGATTACCGACTAGATGGGCATTTTCAGCGGCCTATCTGGAATGATTGAAACCGCAAGGGCCATAGCCGTACCAAATGATGCGTTGTCGTCATCCCGCAAATTGATCCCGCTTGAAAATGTGGTTTGGCGCTCAACTGACCCGTCACTTGCTGCGATTGATCCTTTGCCCCGTCACCGTCGAAATGGTCATAACATTGGCAATCTTCCTGATATCATTGACCTTAGCGAAGTTGTGATGAATCCAAGCGTTGTGCCTTCTAAAGTGCATTGTCAAAATGCTGACCGGTCGGATCAGGCCGGAAAATCCGCCAAAACACCAGCATCACCGCAACAATCACCGCAGCCAAAGCCAAGCGGTGAAGTGGGTCAATCAAACCAAAATCAGCCATCTTCAAAACCGCATGATGATTTTTAATCCAGCCTTCGCCAGCAGCTTTATGCCATGATTGATCACTGGCTTGACGAGAATATGGCTAATTTGGTTGAAGATGCGTTGCAAGCCACCCCACAAAGTCGTACAAAACCTGTCGATAAACCGGAATAAACCTGTCATCAGTCGTTGATGGCAAAGACCTTTTAATATGACGATTGTTGGGCAAGCCTGATATTTTATCGTCCAACCACTGATAATGACCAATCTGGAACCATGACCGAGCCAACTTTAGCCAAAACCTACGATCCGAAATCCATTGAAGCAAACTGGTATGAAACATGGCTAGATAGCGGTCATTTCGCCTGTGCGCCTGAATCATCGGCAACGCCTTATACCATTATGATGCCGCCGCCAAATGTGACTGGCAGCCTGCATATGGGGCATGCGCTTACCTTTACTTTGCAAGATTTGCTGATCCGCTATCATCGTATGGCTGGACGCGACGCCTTATGGCAGCCCGGAACCGATCATGCTGGCATTGCAACGCAAATGGTCGTTGAACGCCAACTTGCCGGAAAGAACATTAACCGCAGTGATCTGGGGCGGGAGGGCTTTGTCGAAAAAATCTGGGAATGGAAGGCCGAATCTGGCGGCATGATCCATAAACAGCTTCGCCGCCTCGGGGCCTCGGCTGACTGGCAGCGCGAACGTTTTACCATGGATGACGGGCTGTCGGCAGCAGTGATCAAAACCTTTGTGCAAATGCATCGTGAAGGGCTCATTTATCGTGACAAGCGTTTGGTGAATTGGGATCCAAAGCTAATGACGGCCATTTCCGACCTTGAGGTTGAACAGATTGAACAAAAAAGTTCAATGTGGCACATTAGATACCGGATTGAAGGCACTGAAAATGAATATATTTCCATTGCCACGACACGTCCTGAAACAATGCTTGGTGATGGCGCTGTTGCGGTTAATCCCGAAGATGAGCGCTATCAGCGACTGATTGGCAAAATGGCCATTCTGCCATTGTCAAACCGGCCAATCCCGATCATTGCTGATGAATATGCCAAAATGGATAAAGGTTCAGGCGCGGTGAAAATCACACCAGCGCATGATTTCAACGATTTTGAGGTTGGCCGCCGGCATGATTTGCCATTGATCAATCTGATGACCGCCACCGCCGCGATGGAATCGATCCCAGAAATTCCAACAAAATATCAAGGGCTTGACCGGTATGATGCGCGGCGTCTGATTTTGGAAGATCTTGAGGCTGAAGGCATGTTGGTTCAAGAAGAAATTCTTGATAATGTGGTGCCGCATGGTGACCGTTCAGGCGTTGTAATCGAACCATGGCTTATGGATCAGTGGTATGTGAATGCCGAAAAGCTGGCGCAGCCAGCGATCAAAGCCATTGAGGATGGCCGCACCAAATTTGTGCCGGAGCGTTGGAACAAGACCTATTTTGAATGGATGCGCAATATCCAACCGTGGTGTATTTCGCGCCAGCTTTGGTGGGGTCACCGGATTCCAGCATGGTATGGGCCAGACGGGCAGGTTTTTGTCGAAGCGAATGAAGATGATGCTTTTGCTTCAGCAACCAAACATTATGGCAAGGCGGTCGAACTGACCCGCGATAATGATGTTTTGGACACATGGTTTTCAAGCGGCTTATGGCCGTTTTCAACGCTTGGCTGGCCAGATAAAACGGCTGAATTAAAACGCTATTATCCGGGCGATGTTCTTGTAACCGGTTTTGATATTATCTTTTTCTGGGTTGCCCGCATGATGATGATGGGCATGCATTTCATGGATGGCGAAGTGCCGTTCCGTGAGGTCTATATCCATGCGCTGGTTCGCGACGAAAAAGGCCAGAAAATGTCGAAATCCAAAGGCAATGTTCTCGATCCGTTGGAACTTATCGATCAATATGGTGCCGATTCTTTGCGGTTCACCTTGGCGGCGATGGCAGCGCAGGGCCGCGACATCAAAATGTCGACAACACGGCTTGAGGGTTACCGGAATTTTACCACCAAAATCTGGAATGCTTGTCGCTTTTTGCAGATGAATGGCTGCACCGGATCGGCGGCAATCGACCTGTCGGCTGTCAAGGAACCAATCAATAAATGGATCGTGTCTGAATATAATGATGCAATTGAAAAAACCACCAAGGCGATTGAGCTTTACCGGTTTAACGAAGCTTCTGACGCGCTTTATCATTTCATCTGGAATTCCTATTGCAATTGGTATGTCGAGCTTATCAAACCAAGCCTGACCGATGATGCTGCCAATGCCGCGGCTGAAACACGCGCCACTGCCAGCACCATTTTGGAAGGCACTTTGCGCCTGCTTCACCCGTTCATGCCTTTCCTGACTGAGGAACTGAACCGTGAAATCTTTGCAAGCGATGATATGTTGATTGCCGCAAGCTGGCCTAAGCCGGTGACGGCAGATGAGGGAAGTGCGGTTATTGAATTGCGGTTCTTGATTCAGCTTATTACCGAAATCCGCTATATTCGCGCTGAAATGAATGTTCCTTTATCGGCCAAGCCGACCTTGCATTTGCGCGGGATAACCGATCTTCAGCAACGCGCGATCGACAACCAACAGGGTGCCTTGTTACGTTTGGCGAGGCTTGACGGCATTGCCCCTGTCGATAGCTTTGCCAAAGGCAGCGCACGCGGTAGTGTTGATGGCTTGGAAATTGGTCTTCCGCTTGCCGATATTCTGGATTTGACCGCCGAGGCAGCGCGCCTCAAAAAAGAAATTGGCGGAGTCACCGCCGAAATTGAAAAAATTTCAAGAAAGCTAGATAATCCGGGCTTTATTGCCAAAGCCCCCGAAGATGTTGTGGCTGAAAACCGCCGCCGTCTTGACGAGGAAAATACACGCCTAAATGGCCTAACCGCTGCCTTGAAACGGCTTGGTTAAGCCAAAGACAGCCATTTGATCGGGTCG
>JADHOU010000121.1 GCA_016778825.1 Candidatus Puniceispirillum sp.
AGGGGTAATCTTAGCGCATGACCGTATTATCAAGCCAGCAGGAAATCGACATTCTGATTACCGAAGCCGAAATTGCCGCCCGCACAAATAATCTCGCCCGCCAAATCACCGATCATTACAAAGGCACTGAACAGCTTGTTGTTGTCGGGCTGTTGCGCGGTTCATTTGTTTTCATTGCCGATCTTGTGCGCCGCCTTGCGCTTCCGGTCGAAGTTGATTTCATGACTGTATCTTCTTATGGCAATGACACGGTTTCATCGCGTCAGGTGCGTATCATTCAAGATCTTGAAACAGTGATTAAAAATCGTGATGTACTGATTGTCGAAGATATCGTTGATACCGGCCATACATTATCGCAGGTGCAAAAAATCCTGTTAACACGATCACCAAAAAGCCTGTCGATTTGCACCTTGCTGAATAAACCATCCCGCCGCGAAGTTGATATCGGTGTTGATTGGGTTGGGTTTGATATCCCCGATGCCTTTGTGATCGGCTATGGTATTGACTATGCCCAGCAAGGGCGCAACCTGCCGCATATTGGTGTTGTCAAAGCAGTGAAATAACCAGCCAGCTTTTCGGCCCCACAATCAGTTAATTAATCAATTAGTCAATCAATCAAGAAAAGCCACCTCGTAACGATAGGTGGATAAAGGCACTGCACCCGAATCGGTGATAAGCACCTGTTCTTCAAGCTTGACCCCATCATGCCCGCCAACTACGCCAATATAGGCCTCGACACAAAGTGTCATGCCGACCTCAAAACAACCGCCATAGCCATGCGCCTCGACATCTTCTGGATAGCGCACTGACGGATATTCATCGCATAGCCCAACACCATGCGCCAATACGCCATAGCGAAGCGGGCGAAACATTTCGGGCAAGCGGTGCGCCACCCGCGTCATATCGGCAAAGCTCATACCGGCTTCGATCAGCCCGATATTGGTCATCACATGGTCATAGGCGGTTTGATAGAGATGTTTTTGCCTGTCATTCGGCGCGACATCGCCAATGATCCATGTTCGTGAAATATCGCAGCAATAGCCATAAGTACCGACAAGATCCGTATCAAAGGCCATCAGATCCCCCGCCTGCATAAGCCTCGGGCCACATTCCTGAAACCACGGATTGGTTCGGGGGCCAGAGGCTAGAATCCGTGTTTCAATCCATTCACCGCCGCGTTTGATATTGCCAGCATGCAACGCCGCCCATAATTCATTTTCGCTAAGCCCCGGCCGCATGACCGCGCGCATTTCATCAATCGAGGCTTCGCACGCATGAATGGCACAACGCATGGCATTTAATTCATTGTCATTCTTGATTGAGCGCGCATGTTCGGTCAAAACCTGCCCTTCAAGAACCGTGACACCAAGATCACACAGCGCGGCATAGCCAACATGTTCGATTCTGTCGACGGCCAGCCGTTTATTGGCACCGGCATGCGTTGCCATGATATCGATGATTTGCTTGGCAAAACCCCTGGCCGCCGCGGCCGTTTGATCGCCTGTTTCAAAATAGAAAAAACTAGCACCGCCCCGCAATTCGCCAATCAGTGGCAAATGCGCTGACAAATGTTCGCAATTGTGAAAATCCCACAGGATCATTTTGCCTTCGGGCGGCACAAAAACGGCGCGTGCCGGATTATGCGCAATCCAAAGCTGCATATTGGTGCAATCGGTTGCATAGCGGATATTCAGCGGATCAAATAACAGTAATCCAGCACAATCATGTTTTCGGATCTGTTCCTGCAATCGTAACAGACGATAGACGCGTAACGCCGGAATATCTGGTGGGGTGATGCCCGCCGATTGCCATTCGTCAAAAGCCAAAGCGGTTGGGCCAATTTCAACACGATCATTATCCTCGGGCGTCAAATCAGCCTTTAGATGCGCCCGCCGGTTCGGATCAATCTTTCGGTTTGAGCCAATCATGGTTTGATCCATCGCCGTCTCCATGCAGATATTGCCAACCATGATTGCCAGCTAAACCGCAAAAAAACTTTTTGGCAAACACTTTATGATTATCAAATGACCGCTGTTACTCGCGCCACATCATCAGGCCAATCTAGGCATTCACATCGACAACCAATCGACCCTGCACTTTACCAGCCAGAATATCAGCTCCAGCTGACGGCACATCGCCAAGCCCGATCACCTTCATCGCGGCCAATAATTGCGGCTTTGGCAAATCGCTTGCCAGCCGGCTCCATGCCGCAATACGGCGATCATAAGATGCCATCACCGAATCAATTCCCAAAAGTGATACGCCGCGAATGATAAAGGGTATCACCGTTGTTGGCAGATCAGCCCCACCAGCAAGCCCAACAGTTGCCACCGCACCACCATATTTCATTTGCGCCAAAGCCCGCGCCAAGATGGTGCTGCCAACCGAATCAATACATCCAGCCCAGCTTTCTGATTCAAGCGGCCGTCCACCACCTTCCAGCATATCTGCACGCGCCAAAATATCATTTGCGCCCAGCCCACGAAGATAGTCGGCGCTTTCAGGTCGTCCAGTCACGGCGGTCACAGTATAGCCGCGCGCCGCCAATAGCGCCGTTGCCACCGACCCGACGCCGCCTGCCGCCCCCGTCACCAGAACCGGCCCCTTTTCAGGGGTGATGCCAATATCTTCAAGCGCCAGAACCGACAACATGGCAGTCATGCCAGCGGTGCCAATCGCCATTGCCTGCTGGCAATCAAGCCCATCGACCAGCGGCACCAGCCAATCGGCACGCACTTTGGCAAATTGCGCATAGCCGCCCCACCAGATTTCGCCAACACGCCACCCGGTTAGCGCCACAAGATCGCCTTGCTGATAACGTTTGTCCGAACTGCTTACCACCTCGCCAGCAAAATCAATGCCCGGAATATGCGGATAGTTTCGCACCAGCCCACCCTTGCCCGACAGACACAGCCCATCCTTGTAATTGACGGTTGAATATTTGACCGCAACCAACACGTCGCCATCTGCAGGCAAATCACCATGTTGCAATTCGGTCATTTCATGGCGAATGGTTTTATCTTCATCACGATGCACCATAAGGGCTTTAAAACTAGACATGGCGTGGCTCCTTTATTGCAATGGTTCTACCCTCAATAGCATTTTTCGCCAAAGCCAGACAGCCCAAAACCAGGTCCCAAATCATCAAAATCCGCCAATCGCCGGCTTTGCCGGTCAATAACGCCAATCAAAGGGTTGTCAATCAAGGCAATGCCATGGCGGGCTTCACGGCATTGCCGCAACAGGCTAGGCGACAAGCACCAGTAAAAAGAGGCTTGGCAACAACAAAGCAATCGCCAATACTGGTGCTAACACCGTCTAAAAAGGACAACCAAAACCATGATGCAAATGACCGCTGCCGAGGCTTGGGCCTATTTAGCTGCGAATCCGAACGCCCAGCTTGTTGATGTTCGAACCAAAGCTGAATGGCATTTTGTTGGGATTGCCAATCTCGATGCGCTTGACCGGCAGCCAGTCCTAATCGAATGGGTTGGCATGGACGGCACACCCAATGCCGATTTTACCCAACAGCTTGGTGTAGCGGTTTCGTCCGATACAAGCCTGTTGATGCTATGCCGGTCGGGCGTCCGATCATTGGCCGCCAGCAATGCGGCTTTGGCGGCTGGCTATCAGACCGTCATCAATATCAGTGATGGCTTTGAAGGCGATCTTGACGCCAATCAGCAACGTGGTCACTTGAGTGGCTGGCGCAATGCTGGCCTTGCTTGGCGGCAAAGCTGAATCCGGCCAAAAACACCCCATCATTTATAGCTTTGACCCTCTCATAAAAGATTTCAATTTGAGCGAATTGTTAATTAGCAGCATTCTTGCGGTTTGCTTTATTTGTTCAAGGGTTTTTTTGATGGAATTTAATCGGTTCCACCAGTTTGGTTCATGGCTGTTAAACGACGATTTTGTTCTCAGTTACAGCGGATATGTAACCGAGGATATTTTGGAAGCCGTTGGTACGACTTTGCGCCAACGCATTCCAATCTATTCCAAACCAGCCAAAGCTTTTTTCACAAGATCGCGCCGGTCAATGATGACATCAACGACCATCCAGCCTTCGCGCCCTTCGCAAACCAGAAAATCAACCAGCCGCCTTGTTACATTCGCCGCCAGCATATCGACACATAGAAAATAATCGTCACCAACAGGGATGATTTTGGGATGGATAACGCCGGGATAGGAGATCTTCAAAACATATTCCCCACAAAATCATGCAAAGCGTGAACAAAACCCAGCAAATCTTAAAATGCTATTTGCTTAATTTTATCTTAATTAGGATTTGCCGCAAAATCACAAGCTGGCTTGGGCGGCATGAAATGTCATCGCTTGGCAAGCGCATGATGACGCTATAGTCTTTAAGGATGAGAGAACAGCAAACCAAAATGACCAGCCCTAAGTCGATTGGGTTAAAAATCATCATGTTTCTGGCAACAGCTATGCTTTTGCTTGCTTATGCGCCCGCCAATGCCGACCAAACTGATCCAGAACTGGACAAGCTATTTGCCGCATTACAAACAAGCCTGTCAAATGCCAGTGCTGCCAGCCTTGAACGTGACATCTGGACTATCTGGACGCGCTATCCAGATGATCAGGCGATCAATCGTCAGATGGATAGGGCTATCAAAATGATGAATGCTGGTCGACTTGATGATGCCGAAGCCATGTTCAGCGCCATCATTTCGCGCAAGCCTGCCTTTGCCGAAGCCTGGAACAAACGCGCCACGGTTCGGTTTTTTCGCGGTGATGACGCTGGATCGGCAAATGATATTCTGCAAGTGATTAAATTAGAGCCGCGCCATTTTGGCGCGCTGTCAGGGCTTGGCATGATCAAGGTTCGCGAAGGCGATCTTCAGGGTGCCTTGCAGGCCTATCGCGCCGCTCAGCGCATCAACCCGTTTTTGCCGAATATCGAGGTGATCATTGACAAGCTTGGGCAAAAATTAAATGGCCGCGGCATCTAATAAAGCCATTTCATTTGCCTAGTGATACGCGC
>JADHOU010000002.1 GCA_016778825.1 Candidatus Puniceispirillum sp.
GATGTGCGCTCATATCATGCGCATGGTGCGCTCATCAGTTATCGATGTGATGGCCAGCGACTATGTCCAGATGGCAACTTTGAAAGGCGTTCCCTATTGGCAGATGGTGTTTCGGCATGCGCTTCCTAACGCGTTATTGCCGGCGATCAATGTTGTGGCATTGACCATCGCTTGGTTGCTTGGCGGTGTTGTCGTGATCGAAGTCGTTTTTAACTATCCGGGCCTTGGACGGCTGATGATCGATTCAATTTCTGACCGAAACCTGCCGGTTGTGCAGTCAATCGCACTGATCGTTGCCAGCGTCTATGTATGCGTGAATCTTGCAGCAGATCTGTTGACGATGATTGCCAATCCCAAACTCCGCACGATGTATATGAGAAAATAATGACCGTATCTTCTACCAGCCATCAGCAGGAACAGGGTCGTTTTATTACGGTTATGAAGGATATTCTGGCACGACCATCAGGGCGTATCGGCCTGACCTTGGTGCTATTTCATATTCTGCTCGCATTGCTAAGCCCCTTGATTGCGCCATATGATTTCAAATTACAGAATTCGAGCTTGATGTTAAGCCCGCCATCCAGCGAACATTGGCTTGGCGCTGATCATTTGGGGCGGGATATTTTGTCACGCACTTTGATGGGTGGGCGCGAGGCCTTGCTTGTGACCGGTATTGCAACACCGCTTGCCGTGATCTGGGGTGGGTTCATTGGCATTTTATTTGGGCTTGTCGGTGGCCGTGTCGATGAAGTGCTTATGCGGGTTGTCGATGCGTTCTTGTCTTTGCCGTGGATTCTCAAAATGCTGGTTTTAATTGTCACTTTTGGCACTGGTATCGGCGTGCTGATTCCAACCTTGACGTTCTTTTACGGGATTCCGGTAATCCGCGTTGCCCGCGCTGCAACACATGACATCATTGCGCGCGATTTTGTTTGGGCGGCAAAAGCGCGAGGCCATAGCCGGATCAGCATTATCTGGCGCGAGCTTCTGCCCAATGTTCTTGATACTTTGATGGTTGAAGGTGCTATGCGCTGGTCATGGATGTTGCTTGCCTTTTCCTCACTTTCCTTTCTTGGCTTTGGCGTGTCGCCGCCAACCCCTGATTGGGGGTTGATGATTTCGGATGCGCGCGGCTTTATGTCCTTTGCCCCATGGGGCGTCATTGCACCGGTCATTGGCCTGTCATCACTTATTATTGGCATTAACCTGTCTGCCGATGCCTTGGCCAAGGCGCTTGGTATTGACCGCGCTCAAAAGGCACCAATGTAAAATGCCACAAAGTCTGTTCATTGATATAAAGAATCTCTCAGTTGGCTATACCAGCCGAAGCGGTAAAACCATCCCGGTTCTGCGTGATGTAAATCTAAGCATTACCAGAGGTGATAGCATCGGGCTGGTTGGGGAAAGCGGATCGGGAAAAAGCACCTTGGCGCTGGCCGCAATGGGGTATTTCAAACGCGGGCTTCATGTGATTTCAGGACAGGTTCAGTTTGACGGGATCGACATGCTGAATATCGAGCGCAATGCCCTGCAACGCCTGCGTGGCGGGCGGCTTGCGCTGATCCCGCAAAATTCAGGCCAGTCCTTGACCCCGAATTTGCGTATTGGACAGCAGATCATTGAAGCCTTGCGCCTGCATAGCGATCTTCCGGCAACCGGCTTTGACGCGGGTGTGATTGATCTTTTGAGTCAGGTTCGCCTTCCCGATCCGATTGGGCTTACCGATCGCTATCCGCATGAATTGTCGGGCGGCCAGCAACAACGGGTGGCCATTGCAATGGCGCTTGCTAGCGACCCCGAAGCGTTGCTTCTCGACGAGCCAACCACCGGTCTTGATGTCACCACGCAAGCCCATATTATGGAGCTGCTTCGTGATTTGGCGAAAGACCGAAATCTTGCGATGCTGTATGTCAGCCATGATCTTGGTGCAATCGCCCGCGTCTGCAACAAAGTCATGGTGATGTATGCTGGCGAAACCGTTCTGACCGGTAGCGCAAAGCAGGTGCTTTTATCGCCGCGTCACCCCTATGCACATGGTCTGCTGGCATCGATACCACGGTTGAATGAAGCCAGCCTGCCACAGGCACTGGACGGGCGGCCACCAATGCCAAGCGAAACCATTACGGGCTGCGCTTTTGCCGATCGGTGCAAGCTGGCTGATCAAACCTGCCATTCGTCACCGCCGCAACTGAACCATCTTGAAACTGGTGAGGCCGTTCGCTGTTTTCACCATGACCAGATTGGCCAGCTCAATCGAAAGCCCGAAAAATCAGCAAGGTCAAACCCCGTTGTCGCGGATAAGGATATTGCGCTTTCACTTGCCAATCTGGCGGTTAGCTATAGCCGGCCCGGGCTTTTGTCAAAGCTGTTTACACCGCAAGATACCCCGCCAAGCACCGTAGACAGGATCACGATTGACATAAAAAAGGGCGAAACATTGGGGCTGGTTGGTGAGAGCGGCAGCGGCAAGTCAACCATCTTGAAAACCATTGCTGGAATGGTGCCAGCTCAATCGGGCAACATCATTTTGAACCAGACCGAACCATTGGATACGATGGTCGAAAAACGGCCAGCAGCCTATCTTCGTCAAGTGCAAATCATCTTCCAGAATCCTGATGATAGCCTTAATCCGCGTCATACGGTTGCCCAGATTCTGGCGCAGCCGCTGCGTCTTTATTACGGGCTTTCCGGCACGCCTCTTCGCGACCGTAGCATCGCCATCCTCGAACAGGTTCGGCTTGGCGAACATTATCTCGAACGGCTTCCAAGCCAGCTTTCGGGTGGTGAAAAGCAACGTGTTGCAATCGCCCGCGCTTTTGCCGCAGACCCAGAGATCATTCTTTGTGATGAAGTGACATCGGCACTTGATGTATCGGTACAGGCGGCCGTGCTTGATCTTCTTGATGTGTTGAAACGACAAGACGGAACAACCTATATTTTCGTGTCACATGATCTTGCTGTGGTGAAGGCAATTTCAGATCGGGTGGCCGTTTTATATCAGGGTCGCATTTGTGAAATTGGCCCCGTTGCCGCGGTTTATTCGGCGCCTTTCCACCCCTATACCGATGCGCTTCTTGGTGCGGTGCTGGAACCTGATCCGGATGTTGCGCCACGTCTGACGGCTGATGATGCGGTTGAATTATCACCACCAAAAACGGGCTGCCCGTTCCAGCGACGGTGCCCACGCAAGCTTGGTAGCATCTGCGAAACCAATATACCCACTGCACAGGAAATCGCACCAGGGCATATCATCCATTGCCATATTCCGCAGGTTGATCTGTAATTCTGCCGCTAATGAGGCTTATCAAATGATCCAGAATCTTCGCGCTTTATTGGCACCAACAGGCAGGCTTCGGGTTGGCATAAATATGGCTAATTTCCTGCTGGTAACAGGCCAGCGCCCCGATGGTACACCAGATGGGGTTTCGCCTGATCTTGCCCGCCAGATTGCCCATAAACTCGATGTGCCTTGTGACTTCATCTGTTTTGAAAATCCTGGCCAATTGGCTGATTGCGTGAATGACAATATTTGGGATATTGGCAATATTGCTGTCGAACCTGCCCGTGCGAAACATATTGCCTTCACGCGGCCCTATGTTCAGATTGATGCCAATTTCATGATTCACAAGAATGATCCCTATCGCACGAATGCCGATATTGATCAGCGCGGCATTTCCATCGCCGCCTATGGACGCAGTGCCTATGATCTGTGGCTGACAAGCAATTTTGAAAATGCCGGCATGATCCGAACACCAACAATTGCGGCTTCGCATGAATTATTCAAATCTGGGGGCGCGAATGTTCTGGCGAGCCTGAAGTCAAAATTATTGGACGAGATTGCCACAGACAGCGACTACCGGATCATCGAACCACCTTTCACCAGTGTTTTGCAAGCCTGCGGCGTCGCCAAGACCAAACAAACAGCCGTTGCATTTCTAAATAATGTTATTGGCGAGTTGATTGCGAACGGCGGTCTTCAAAACTCACTTGATCAACATCATGTTACCGCCGAATTAACGTTACCACCGCGATAGGCGGTCTGATCATTGCCCAGCCCCATAACCATCTCTTGCCACGCATCAAAACGTAAATAGGCTTTTTTGAAATGCATTTCGGTGGCACAGTAATGGCGTCATTATTAGCAGATTGGCAATCGCCACAATGCAGCTTTTGATTTCTCTTTCAGCTTTGCTTTTATCCGTCATGCTTGTGCAGATGGGTATAGGCGCGCTTCGTCCGTTCGACAGCATCTCGGGTGCGGCGCTTGGCTTTACCAGCGTTGATATTGGGCTAATTGCCTCGGGGCACTTTGCCGGATTCCTATGTGGCTGCTTGCTTGGTCCAAAGCTGGTTTATCGTGCCGGACATTCACGTGCTTTTGCAATTCTTGCTGCTGTTGGCGTAATATCTATCATTGCTCATACGATCAAGGCCGATCCATATTTTTGGACATTTGCGCGAATTCTTGGCGGTTTTGCGGTTGCCGGATGTTACACCGTTATCGAAAGCTGGCTTCAAGCCAAAGCCACTAACCAAATCCGCGCACGAGTCTTTTCAATTTACCGGATTGCCGATTTCGCCGGGCAGATTTTTGCGAATAGTCTGATCGGCGTGCTGACACCGGCAAGCTATATATCCTATAATATCCTTGCCATGATCATGTGTCTTGCGCTCATCCCGCTGGCGGTAACCCTAAGCAAAGAGCCAAGCCTTCCAACGACCCAGAAATTTCGTCCATACTTGGCCTATCAAATATCACCTCTTGCCACTCTTGGCGTGGTGATTGCCGGTATCTCAACATCGGCCTTTGGATCAATCGCACCGCTCTATGTTGCCGATCTGGGCATGTCGAATTTAGAGATTTCCTATTTTTTGACGGCGGCAGTTATTGGCGGTGTTATTGTTCACCCGCCAGCTGGCTTTCTGGCCGACCGTTTTGACCGCCGCTCGGTATTGATGTTTTTCAGCATCCTTTCGACGGTTGTCTGTTTGGCGATTGGCAGTGATCTTGTCGGTCTCGCCGCGCAAGGGCATAGCGTATCGTTATTGCTTGCTCTATCATTTGGCATTAGCACCTTTCCGATTTATTCATTATCGGCTGCACATGCGAATGATTTTGCCGAACCTGATGATGTTTTGGACCTCAGCGCATCTTTGATTTTCTTCTATGCGCTTGGTGCCATCATTTCACCGATCATCGCAGGCTATATTATTGGCAGATTTGGAACATCATATCTGTTCATTTATATTTCCGTTGCGCATATTTTGTTGATGAGCTTTACCATTTGGCGCGCCATTGCACGGCCGGTATCCAGCGATGACAAGCCCTATGCCTATTACCCAAGAACAACCATGTTTATCGCAAATATTATTCGTGGACGTAACGCTTCGGATAAACGCGACAAACCATAGCGCATTATTTATTGCGTCTGACGCAACATCAGCAAATCAGTTCCGCGATGAAATCTTGTCGATAGCCACGCCAATGGGGCGGTGGCATAGGGCTTAACGGGGCTATGAATCATGCGTGATAAGCGGGCTTGTTCCGGCTGGCCGCTGCCAAACCAAAGTGGCAAATTCATCACAAGCGGGGCAGAATGCTTGCCAATCATCATGTCTGCTTTTACAAGATGTGCAGTGCCATCGTGACGGGGTATCTTCTTCACCACCATCAAGATCGCGCGCTGCGCTGAATAATCGTTCAGCCTCACCGTCAAGCCCCGCATCGCGTGCCTGTCCGGCAACCAGAAAATAGGCCGCTTTCTGCTGGCTTGATTCAATCTGTGCCAACAGTTTGCTCAGCTTTGCGATAAATTGGCCATCATTGCTTTTCCATGCAATTTTTAGCCTTGTTGCAATGCTGTCATGGGGGTGAATTTTGAACGCTGTTTCCAGAATTTTCGCCGCGCGCCCATGCGCTTTGTCATCAAGATAATGATCGGCAAGCATGGTGACGGCTGGCAGGAATCCCGGGTCAATCTTTAACGCTGTCAAAAGTTCTTTATCGGCTGATTTGCGATCACTCTCTTGCAATTCACTAGCTTTTAAAAAATGCAGCGCGCAAGCTTGACGCGTAATAAGCGCCAATCGATCAGGCGCTGTTTTTGATTTGGTTTTTTTCTGCTGGCGCGCCATCACGTCCAACGCCGGAAGGGCTGCGTTCCAATCCTTGCGGCCGGTCTCCAGCTTGAAAAGATGATCAGCCGCCAGCACCGAATTTGGCTTGAGTGCCAGCGCAGCTTTTGCCGATTGGCGAGCCTTGACCGGATCATGGTCATCAAGCGCCAACCGCAGTAACCCGATATGACCAAGAAAAGCTGTTTCGCGATCATCCAGAATTGAAGTGAAATAACGTCTTGCTGCTTGGTGATCACCGGCTAGATGCGCTGCTTGCGCAACCAAGAGGCCGGTGAGTTTTGGTTCTTTTAACAACCGCTCGGCGCGGCTGGCATGTTTGCGCGCCTCGGCTGGTTCGCCTGCTGATACAGCCATTAACCCCAATGTCAGCGCACGATGGCCAGCATCATCACGGCGTTGACGAAGCCGCCTGCCGAGCCAGCGCGGCATCGCGCGGATGGCGCGCAACAGCCGATCAAAAAACACCAGAATAAGCGCAAAGATAACAAACAGCGCAACAGCCAGACTTGTTGGCAATTCCATTCGCCAGCCAAGCCATTCGATCTGCATTGCCCCTGGCTGGCTGGCCAGCCAGCTTGCCGTAGCGGCGGCGGCAATGACGACCGTAAACAGAATCAGAAGCTTTTTAAACATGATCTAAGTGCAATCCAGTTTTCGGCATTATTGAATTTCAATGGCAGTGGCAAGATAGTCTGTCACCAGCCCATTAACCGCCTTATCAAGTGCCTGACGCGTCTTGGCGGCGGCCAGCCAGACATCAAGCGATGGCAGATCAGATCCCGACCATTGACCTGCAGCTTTGATCGCGCTGCCAAGATCCTTTAGCGCAAGCGCCGTTTCAAAATCACCAAGCGCGGCGGCATTGCCACCGGCGTCATCGCCAATTGCCCGAAGCTGGACAAGCTGGCCAAGCTTGGCACTGGTTTTTTCCAAAAATCCAGCATTATCGGCAGCATGATTTAACGCGGCGGTCATTTGCGGCACCAAATCATAGGCTTTTTGCAGCAATTGATGTTGGCTGTCCGGCATCGGATTTGCCGCGTTTTGCAATGGCGCAAGGCCGGTTATGTTGGCACCGCGATCGGCAAGCCCCTGTAGCAATGACAACCAGCGATCAAGTGGCTGGCCAGCCAGATTATCGGCAAGAAGGCCGCTGACAACCAAAAGGCCTGCTGGCGCGGTCATTTGCTTGCCGGTGCTGACGGGTTGCGTGTCGGCTGCCGGCAGGCTATTGGCATTATCGCTGGCACCTTCACTCGCTTTTAATGGTGGGGCTTGTTTGGCCAATGCCGCCTCAAGCGCGGCAAAGCGTTGATCCATATCATTGCGAATGGTGGCAATATCCGCTTTGGCATCACTGCCGAAATCATTATTTTGGCTGTTATCGGCGGGTGGTGTTGATGGCGCGGCCATCTGGTCTTGCAGGCCAGCAAGTGCCGCTTGCTGGCTTTGCCGGTCGGCGGCAAGCTGGCTTTCAAGCGCGGCAAGCCGCTCAGCAAGATCCGAATTTGCAATATCCGCCAACTCCTTTGCATCACTGTTGCTAGCCGGCATAAGGGCGGCGATATCGGCAGTGTTCTGGCGTTGCTGCCAAATGGCAAAACCGGCAATACCAACGGCCAAAATCGACAAGGCCAAAGCCGCAATTGTGATCAAAGAACCAGCGTTAGATGAGGAGCCAGTAGAGGGGCCACTAGGCGGCGGTGCGCTGTGGCTATGTTTTGATGCGCTGGCATGCGGCGTCGGCGTTTGGTCTGCGGGTTTTTCAACCGCATCGCCGTCAATCGTATCGCCCATTTTGGCGGATGGTTGCTTTGATTTTGCCATAATGTTTTTTGTCGAACCTTACTTGCTATTTGCCTGCCGTGAGCGGATGCGATCTTTGACAAAGCCTATCTTTGCAAACCATATCCCGGCAAAACATATCCGCACAGATCATATCATAGCCGCATGACAAGATACTAGCGTCACCACATATGGCTGATGCAAAATCTGCAGGCTGGTTTACGCCAGATCAAATCGCCGATGACGCAGAACCGCAATCGCTAGAAGCCGGCTGCGGCGCGGATTGCGTGCTGTATAGATATGATTCCACCCATCACCTGCCGCGGCAGCAATCGCGTCACTGCCAGCGATCAAGTCAATCTTGTTTCGGGCAGAACCCAGCCCAGCGGCGCCCATATTGGCGCGCAAAATCTGGATCGATCTTGGCGACATCGCAATCACTGCGGAAATGCAATTTTTTGACAGTGCCGCACGGACCGGCGGCGTAAAATTGGCATTGGCCGTCATCTGGTAGGCTGACAAGCGCTGAACAGCAACATTATGGCGGTGCAGGGCTGCGGTCATATCAAAACTAATCTCACGCGCACTTGGCCAAAGTAAATTGGCTTTTTGTGGATTTACATGATCGGTATTTGCCACGGCTTGCCGGATTGGTTCAACCAAGCCTGCGCCGCCGCCACTGCCAATGATGATGTTTTGAAATCCGGCCTGTTTTGCTGCGGCGGCGGTTGCCGATCCAACAACAAAGGCAGGTTTTGGAATCCATGCGCTGGCATTGGCCGCCTTGGCAACCGCGTCAACCGCATGGCGGCTGGTAAAAATAATGCCAGTAAAATCTTCTGGATTGCCAAGATCATGCGCCAATGAAGTAGACAAAACCGGTGCGCCAATCATCACCGGACTGGCAATTGATGGCACGCCATAGCGGTTTAGCCAGTCAACATCACGATCAGCATCAGGTTGTGGCCGAATAATCAGGGTGAATTTGGCCATTATCATCCCTTTTGCGCCATTGAGGTTAAGGCCGAAAATTTCAAACGAGGTAAATGTTAACTAACCAGAATGAAACCAACCAGAACCAATCCAGCGGGTATTAAACCAAAAAGTCGCGGCCACCGGCAAGGCCAATTAATTCAGCGCCCAATTCAGCGCCCAATTTTTCAGCTTGATCAGCAGGCGCGCGCATTTGCTTTCGATGCGCCACACTGCCATCAGGGCGCAAAATCATGCCATCAAGCGTGACATGACCGGTTGCATCTAAAACCGCACTTGCCGAAATAGGCGTTTGGCATGATCCATCAAGAAAGCTTAGAAGCGCGCGTTCGGCGGTGACCTCAATAAGCGCGGTTTGACAGGTCAAAGTCGAAACAAGATTTTTGACCGCAATGGCACGTGGCGTATCGGCTGCGGCGATCTGAATGGCAAGTGCACCTTGTGCCACCGCCGATGGCATGATCTCGGCGTCAATTGGCGCATAAGCAATGTCAACCCCAAGCCGTTTAATGCCAGCAACGGCAAGAATAAGGGCGTCATAATCACCTGCCGCCAGCAAACCAAGCCGCCGGTTTAAATTGCCGCGGATCAGATTGATTTGAAGATCAGGCCGGTAATGAAGCAGGATCGCGGCGCGGCGTACCGAGGCGGTGCCAATGCGCGCGCCTTTTGGCAAATCATCAAGGCTTTGATAGGGCCCAACAAGCGCATCACGGCGATCTTCGCGCACCATGACCGCTCCAATTTCGGTACCGGCGGCAAAATGCGTTTCCATGTCTTTCATCGAATGAACAGCGGCGTCGGATTCGCCAGCCAGTATTGACCGTTCAAGTTCTTTGATAAACAGTCCTTTGCCGCCAGCTTCAAGAAGCGAGCGATCGAGAATCCGGTCGCCTTCACTTGTTACCGGACGCACCGTTACGGCGGCCGGCTGAAGCGCGGTGCAAACTATTTCAGCCTGCACCATCGCCAGTTGCGACGCACGGCTTGCCAACCGCACTGGATTGGCATCAAAAAACGAGACATCAAGTTTCATAGCAAGCCATGTCTAAAGGGCCGGCTCGCAAATGCAAAGCCAAAAAACCAGCTTTTCAGAAAAACCCGCATGTTTGGTAGTTTTGTTGACAGTACTGGCATCTCAATCCGGCTTCGGATAAGGTGGGGCAAGTTTTTTAGAGGAATATCAATCATGGCTCAAAGCCCCATAATTATGCTTGGCATTGAAAGCAGTTGCGACGAAACCGCAGCGGCGATTGTTGCGGCTGATAAAACCATTTACGCCAATGAAATTGCGTCACAAATCGAAACCCATGCCAAACATGGCGGCGTTGTTCCCGAAGTTGCCGCACGGGCGCATCTGGAAATGATTGATAAAGTTATTCGTGACGCGCTTGCCACGGCCGGTTTGACGATGGGTGATATCAACGCTGTTGCGGCAACTGGTGGGCCAGGCTTGATTGGCGGGGTTGCGGTTGGCACGGTCATCGCCAAGGCGATTGCCGCTGCACGGCAGATTCCCTATTTTGCGGTTAACCATCTTGAAGGCCATGCGCTTAGTCCGCGGCTTGCTGATGATGTGGCTTTTCCCTATTTGCTGCTTTTGGTTTCAGGTGGTCACACCCAGCTATTGGCAGTCGCGGCGCCTGGTGATTATCGCCGCTATGGAACAACCATGGATGATGCGGCTGGCGAGGCTTTCGATAAATGCGCCAAGGCAATGGGACTTGGCTATCCGGGTGGACCGGCGATTGAAGCGGCGGCCAAATCGGGTGATGCCAAAGCAATCGCGTTGCCACGCCCATTAAAGGGTAGTGCCGGATGCCATTTTTCCTTTTCTGGTTTGAAAACGGCTTTGGTCAATCGGCTAAGCCAGCTTGGCGGGCCTGAGGCGGCACCGATTGCCGATCTTGCTGCCAGTTTGCAGGCGGCGATTGCTGATTGTCTTGCCGATCGCACCAAGGCGGCAATAACCCGCTTTCGCGAGGAATTTCCGCATCATGATGCCAATCAGCCAGTGCTTGTCATTGCTGGGGGCGTTGCTGCCAATCAGCATATTTTTGCGGTTTTGCAGCGGGTTGCAACCGATGCTAATTTTCGCCTTTCGGTGCCGCCAGCAAAATTATGCACCGATAATGCGGCGATGATTGCGTGGGCCGCGCTTGAACGGTTTGATCGGCCCGATGACTTAGCCTTTGCGCCGCGCCCCAGGTGGCCGCTTGATCCTGAGGCCAGCCCGCCACCCGGTCGGGGGGTGCGCCAATGACCCGCGCAATTGTGGCTCGTGCTGTTGTGATTGGTGCAGGCAGTTGGGGGGCGGCTATCGCCACCGCGCTGAACCGGGCTGGCCAGCGAACAATGGTTTTGGCGCGCCGTCAGGAAAGTGTTGATGCGCTGGCAATTGGTCGTTGTTTGCAATTGCCTGATTCGGCGCCAGTAGCGCCCATTGCCGCAACGCTTGATTCGGCCTGTCTTGATGATGCCGAGCTGATTTTTGTTGCGGTGCCTGTGGTTGCCAATCAAGCCAGTTTTATGATGATTGCCGAGCGTCAGAAAAATCACCCGCCGGCGGTGGTTAGCCTCTGTGCAAAAGGCATTGGCAAGGCTGATGATGGCAGTGGCATGCTGCTTACCGACCTTGCGTCCCGATTGCTGCCAAACCATCCATTGGCGGTGTTTTCCGGACCTAGCTTTGCGGATGAGGTGTTTGCCGGATTGCCAGCTGCATTGGTTGCAGCGAGCGATGATCTGGCAACCACCAACCGCATTCAAGACGCTTTTGAAGGCAGTAATTTGCGGCTTTACAGCAATGATGATCCGGTTGGTGTTGCGCTTGCCGGTGCCATGAAAAATGTCATTGCGATTGCCGCAGGCTGCGCTGTTGGTGCCGGATTTGGCGATAATGCCAAGGCTGCCATTCTGACACGCGGGCTTGCTGAAATCGCCCGATTTGCCAACTTGATGGGTGCCAAGCCGGATACGATTTTCGGGCTTGCTGGTGTTGGCGATCTGGCTTTGACTTGCGCCGGGCCCCATTCGCGCAATATGGCGTTTGGCATAGCGCTTGGGCGCGGCGAAGCACCGCCAGCCAAGCTTGCCGAAGGAAGCCGAACCGTTGCCCAGCTTGCCGCATTGGCAAAAGCCAAAGGGGTAGACCTGCCGATCACAAATGCGGTGGACAATCTGGTTAATGATGGCCAGAATTTACATGCGGTTGTGGCAAGCCTGCTTGCCCGCCGTGCCGGTGCCGAATAGGCGCGATGAACCGAAAATCAGCAAGACAGTATGATGCAATATTGGCTTATGAAATCTGAACCATCATCATGGTCATGGCAAAACCAGATGGATCGTGGCGCGGCTGGCGAAGGCTGGGATGGCGTTCGCAATTATCAGGCATCCAATAATATGAAAGCCATGGAAATTGGTGATTTGGTGTTTTTCTATCATTCGGTCGATGAAAAACAGATTGTTGGTATCGCTGAAGTTTCGGCGCTCTATCATCCCGATCCAACCGATGCCAGTGACCGGTTTGGCATGGTCACCATTCGAGCGGTAAAACCGATGGCGGTTCCGGTGACGCTTGCGCAAATCAAATCTGATGACCGGTTGGCCGAGATGGCGTTGGTGCGCCAGTCACGCCTATCGGTCACGCCGGTTTCAGCCGAACAATGGGCTATCATTATGGAAATGGGCAAAACCAGCCTTTAGGCCGTATCACCTTCGGTGGCATTGCTTTGCGATTTTCGGATCAAAAACAGATTGCGAAGATAGATGAATAGGCCAAGCCCTTGTCCGCAAATGATCACCGGATCCTGCCGCCAAATCGCGTAAAGAAGCAAAACTGCCCCGCCACCAATAGAAAAATACCAAAAAGCAATCGGGATAACCGACCGACCCTGACCTTCGGAGGTTAGCCACTGCACAATAAAGCGCATGGCAAATAGCCCCTGTCCGGCAAAGCCAATTATGATCATGATCTGTTCGGGGTTGGTTGCAAGGCTGGCTGGTAAAAACGGAAATATTGTCAGCAACGCATTGGCAAAGCTGCGCACCGCCATTTCAATTGATGCCGATAAAAAAGCGATCATTGCGCTGCTTTCTTTGATTTGGTTCTTTTATTTGTGGGCGGTGTCGCCATCACTTCATGAACCGCACCTAGTGCGGGCGCGCGGCGCAACAGCCAGATCACCCCCAAAACATCGGAAATGCCAACAAGCAGACGGTCAAGAATACGATATTTTGACGTGCCTGCAATGCGCGGGCGATGCGCCACTGGCACACCAAGAACCACCCCGCCATGGCGGCGAACCAGACTTGGCATAAACCGGTGCATATGATTGAAAAATGGCAATTGCAAAAACAATGTGCGTGGCAGGACCTTGATGCCACAACCCGAATCTGGATGCGTATCAGCAAGAAGGCTTGCGCGCACCCATTTTGCCCCACGCGATGCCAATAGACGCATGGCGCTATCGGCACGGCGTTGGCGAATGCCTGCTGCCATGACCATTTTGCCATCTTTGCTCGCCGCGATAACCGATGATTCCAATGCTGGAAAATCGGCTGGCACATTTTGACCATCACCATCTAGAACGCCAATCAGATTGCCATTTGCCTGCAACAGGCCAGACCGGATTGCCGCACTTTGCCCAGCGCGTTGCGTATGACGAAGCACCCGCAATTGCGGAACCGTGTCAAGGGCTGCGCTCAATTCATCGGCGGTGGCATCATTGCTGGCATCATCAATATAGATTATTTCGAATTGACGACCGGCAAAGGCGGAACAAATTTCATCAATCAATGGCCGAATATTGCCAGCCTCATTCATAACCGGCACCAGAATTGAAATTTCAACCGGATTGCGGGTTGCCCGCACCGATGCGGAACCTACCTTTTGGGCGGCTCCCGATTTCACGACGTTTCGTTTGCTGGTTTTTGAAGCTGGATTTGATGCCATTACTGGAACTGTCACATCGACTGTTAAAGGTCTCTGCTTTTACCCCTTGCCAACAGTCGCGTCAAATATCTCGGCACGATACAATAAAATAACCACTTCTTGGCCTTTTGATATGTTAAATCCGGATAATTGTTCCGGTGCGGCAAGCCCAAGTTTCAACTGGCTGGCAGCGTTAAGAAAAGCGGCTTGGTGCCGTTGTTCGATAATTGCCAGCCCACCCGGTGCCTCGATCAAGAATAACGCCGCCTCTGTTGGGCTAAGAAGCAACAGGTCGCGACCAAGCAGAAATACCAGTGATGGTTCCTGATAGCCGCTTGTCGCAATCGCGGCTGGCGGGGTGGGGAAGGTGGCGATCTTCGTGGCAATCGCGCTGGAAATATGAATGCGGGTTAAGGCTGGAAAGACCCCTGAAAAGACAATCATATGAAACAGCATTGCTGCGCCAATCATGCCAAAAAAGGGACGCCACAGGGCTTGGCGAATCCATAAATGGCCAAACCATGCTGCCAACCCCGCGGCACCCAAACTAAGAAAGGCGAAACCGAGCGCCTGACGGCTTGTCTCGCCGCCAAAACTCATTGCCCCCCAAATGGCGGCAAACGCCAGCACCGGCCCAGCCGCAACGCCAAGATACCGCAGGCTGATGCCAAGATGATACCGCCATTTGGCGGTGCTATCTGCCGGTTTGGCAAGAACCGCAACCCCGCCAACCAATAGCAAAATCAACGCTGGCAAAACCGGTAAAGGGTAATGTGGTAATTTGGTCGGAATCAGCTCGATCATCACCCAGAATGGCACAATCCAAGCCAGTAAAAACCGTGTTTCAGCGCGGCCGGTAAAGGCTTTAAACTGACTGGCTGCCCATAGTAAAAGCGGCGTTGCTGGCCAGATCAATATCGCCAGAACAAGTGCATATGAACCTGGTGCGGCGCCGTGGGATTCCTGCCCTGATTTGACCTTGGCAAGCAAATCACCGGATATCGCTGTTGACAGAAAGGCGCCATCCGTTGCCGCCGATACCAGCAGCGCCCATGGCAAACATAAAACAAGAACGATGGCAAATCCGCGCCAGAACCGAATTATGGCAAGCCAGCGAAATTGCCGATGCCAAAAGCATAGCGCTGCCACGCTAAGCAATGCCAGAACCGGCAGAACCGGCCCTTTGACCAATATCCCCGCGGCCATCGCAAGCCAAAACCATAACCAGCCATGACGCGGTGGTGGCTGGCCGTTTTGCCATGCCAGATAAAGCTGCATTAACGCCCATTGCTGGGCAAGCGCCAGCGCCATTAAAACCGTATCGGTTTTGGCAAGATGCACTTCACCAAGCACCAGAAAACCGCTTGAAAATAGCGCCGCTGCCGCTAAGGCCGATCGCGGGTCATATAGCTGCAAGCCAATATGATAAAGCGCAAAAACAGCTCCTAATATCGCCAATAGATTCACAAAACGGTAAGAGGCAATTGCATCAGGCCCAAAAATGCGGGCAAATGATGATTGTAGCCAGTAAATGCCAGCTGGTTTTTTCGCGCGCAATTCATCTTGAAATCGAACTGTGACATAATCACCGGTTTGCTGCATCTGTTTGCTGGCTTGTGCGAAACGTGATTCGTCACGATCCATTGGCGGTAAGGCCTGATGGCCGATCAAAACTACCACTGACAGGATTGCCATAAAGGCATATAGAGCCAGACGCGAATGAAAGAAGGGCAAAATCCGTAATCCTCTTATGCCGCAAATGCAAAAAGCATAGCCAAGGCATAACAAGTTTCGTAAGGGTTAGGCAATGCGGATCATCGAATAATGCGCCAAAGATGTATCAAGCATGCGCGATGGTTGCGGGGCTGTGAGACCTTTGTTCTTGTCATGTTTATATCTTGCCCCGATTGGGCACTTCCTATCTTGTCTTTCAAAGCATGATTTTGCCATTGGTCTGATGGCAAGGCGCATGATCCATCTTGGCGGCTGATGGTTTTTGTGCTGACATCACCGCCACGCCCGCCCCATTATCAACGGACATGGAATGCGCCGATCCGAAACCGCCGCCATCTCGCTAGAACATACCCAATGGCGCCATATATGGCAGCTGGCATGGCCGATCATGTTCTCCAATGTCACCATCCCGCTTGTTGGGGCGGTTGATGTGGCGATGATGGGACGGCTTGATGATCCGGTGTTTATCGGCGGTGTTGGGCTTGGCATGATCGTGTTTAATTGCATCTATTTCGGGCTTGGCTTTTTGCGGATGGGAACAACCGGTCTTGTCGCTCAAATGTATGGCACTGGTCAGGATGATAAGATTGCCTTTTTATTGATTCGCGGCATTACGCTTGCTTTCGGGCTTGGCGGTTTATTCATTCTGGCATCGCCATTTGTCAGCATGGCCGCGCTTCATATGTTTTCGGCAAGTGATATGGCCGAACAATTAATGTCCAACTATATCTCAATCCGGTTATTTGCCGTTCCAGCGGCGCTTGCCAATATGGTTCTTCTTGGTGGTCTATATGGACGCCAGCAAATGCGACTTGGTATGGTTTTACTGTTTCTGGTGAATGGCATAAATCTATTTCTTGATATTGTTTTTGTTGCCGGTTTTGGTATGCGCGTCGATGGGGTTGCGATGGCATCAGTGGCGGCGCAATGGGGCGGGTTTGGATTTATGATCTGGCGCATCACCCGCATCTGGCCAGGCCAGCTTGGGCGATTGATAAGGCCGCTTGCTGGTGCGCGCCTGCCCTTATGGCTTGATTTTGTGGCTTATCGCCAGTTTTTCACGCTTGGCCGCGATATTTTCATTCGCACCGTCTTACTGATTGGCTGTGAGGCCTTGTTGCTAAATGAAGCTGCGAAAATGGATGATCTGGCGCTTGCCACCTGTCAGATCATGCTGTCGATTTTTGGGCTTCTTGCTTTTGCCATTGATGGATTTGCACATGCTGCCGAAGCGCTTGTTGGCGAGGCGATTGGCCGGAAGAATCCGACCATGCTTCGCATTGTGATTCGTCGGACAAATTATCTTGCCGGTATGATGGCCTTGCTATTGTCGTTTTTGCTGTGGGCAGGACAGCCGCTTATCCTGTCACTCATGACAAGCCAACCAGCCTTGATTGCATTTGCCGATGCCTATTGGCCTTGGGTTGTCAGCCTTCCGCTGGCGTCTTTTCTGGCCTTTCAGATGGATGGTATTTTTGTTGGCGCGACATGCGGCGCCCAGATGCGTAATGCGATGATCATTGCCTCGGCCAGCTTTGCCATGGCCATTTTTTATCTATCCTTTGGTTTGACCGGATTAATGGCCAGTTTTGTTGGTTATCTTGGGCTTCGCGGCCTAAGCCTTTGGTGGATGATTGAACATGTTCACAACAAGGCCAAAGCTGTTGGCATTGGCGACTAATCTGTTAGTTTGGTAATGGCTTCATGGCACGCGATAGGTCATTTTTGGCGGCATATTGGCAATTTTGATTGGTGGGTTTAGCGAGTCAAATCAATAGCGATTTTTGAAAAGGATTGAACAAAATGATCGAAAATTTTGGCCTGAAAAGCGCCGGATCAGCGGGAACCAAAATTCACCTGATGACAGCGGATGATTTTGCAATCTGGCAAGCCAAGGCCAGTGACGCACATCAAGGCTGGATTAGAGCGCAAAATTTTCAAGCCCAGCCCGGTGAATCTATCTATTTTGCCGCCAATGATGGGCGCATTGATTTCGCCATTGGCATTTTTGGCAATCATGCTGTTTGGGATGGCTCTGCCTTGGCGGCCAGTCTGCCAAAAGGCCATTGGCAATTTACCACCGCATCAGATGATCTTGACGCTGGCTTGCTGGAAAGCCTGGCGCTTGGATGGGGGCTTGGGCAATATCAGTTTCACACTTATCGAAGCGCCCCTGCGCCGGCTGTCAATTACCTGACCCTGCCAGATGGCATTCATGCCGACCGTTTAATCGGCCAGATGGGTGGGATTTATCTTTGCCGTGATCTGATTAACCAGCCACCAAACCATATGACTCCTGCAGCATTGCAAACGGCAATGGAGACATTGGCCAAAACGCATGACGCCACGCTGGAAACGCATAGAGGAGCAGCCTTGGAAACCGAATTTCCGGCAATCAATATTGTTGGTCGCGCTGCCGAAATTGGGCCTAGGCTGATGGATCTTCGCTGGGGAAAAAAAGGCCCGAAGATTACCCTGATTGGCAAGGGCATCACCTTTGATTCGGGTGGGCTTGACCTGAAAGCATCAAAGGCGATGGAAATGATGAAAAAAGATATGGGCGGGGCGGCAACGGTTCTTGGTCTTGCTGCAGCATTGATGGCAAGTCATGTTGATATCCAGCTTCGTGTTCTTGTGGCAGCGGCCGAAAATGCCGTTTCCGACCGATCAATGCGCCCGCTTGATATCATCGACACCCGCGCTGGTCTCAAGGTTGAAGTTGGCAATACCGATGCCGAGGGGCGGCTGGTTCTTGCTGATGCCATTACCTATGCACTGGAAGATACGCCTGATTTTCTGATTGATTTTGCCACCCTTACCGGTGCGGCGCGGGTTGCGCTGGGGACTGAATTGCCAGCCCTGTTCTGCAACCATGACAATACCGCGGCGGCAATTTTAGCGGCAGGAGATATGGTGCAAGATCCGCTATGGCGATTACCCCTGTTTGATGACTATGACCGGCATCTTGATGCCGGCTATGCGGCCTTGTCGAGCACTGGCCTGTCGGGATATGGTGGGGCGATTACGGCCGCGCTTTTCCTGCGCCGCTTTGCCGGTAAAAACACCAATTGGGCGCATATTGATGTGATGGCATGGAATTTGGCATCGCGTCCGGGTCGACCAAAGGGCGGTGAGGCGATGGGGCTTCGCGCGCTACATAGCTTTATCGAGTCCTTTCAGACCGCTTAATAGCCGCGCGCCCAATCAACCCTGTTTTCGGGTTCACGTCCGGCCATGATGGCGGTGATCGCGGCTGCCACCTGCACGGCGGCAGTGTTTGGATTGGTTTGTGCGGCAACATGCGGCCAGATCGTGATTTTGGGATGCGTCCAAAAAGCATGATCGGCTGGCAAAGGTTCAATAGCAAACACGTCCAAAGCCGCACCGGCGATCTGACCACTGCCAATGGCATCAAGCAAATCTGCCTCGACCAATTGCGGGCCGCGACCGCCATTAATGATATAGGCGCCTTTGGCAAGCTGATTGAAAAGCTGGTGATTCATAATGCCTGTTGTTGCCGGTGTTAGTGGCAATACCGAAACGAGAATATTCAACCCATCAAGAAAGCGCGCAAGACCATCATCACCAGCAAAGATTTCAACATTGTCAATTTGCCGCATACTGCGCGCCCAGCCACGTACATCAAATCCAAGTGCGGCAAAACGCTGTGCCATAATGCCGCCAAT
>JADHOU010000003.1 GCA_016778825.1 Candidatus Puniceispirillum sp.
CATACATGTCAAGCGCGACCGTCACCAAAGACGATGGGCCTTCGGTTATCAACAATCCAAGAACACCGGCGAGCGCCAAAGAAATGGCGATCGGCACATTCAGACAAATCAGACCAATCACGGCCATTAAAATAATGAAAATCAACATGTCAATTTGCCCTTAATGATCGTTCAACGACTGGCCAGCGGCCACCGCGCGCCAATAGCCCGGGATGCTTAGCAATTCACAGATAATGAAAAGAACCGCCGTTACCGGAATAACGGATTGGGTGAATTGCACCGATATCCATGTCAGGCTGACAAGGGACTCGCCTTCAAGGATCATCACAACTTCATATCCGGCCCATGCCATCAAGACAAAAAAGCCAATGACAAAGGCCTCGGCAAGAACAACACCGATCAGGCGAAATTTGTTTGGCAGCATCAATAAAACAGAATCAACGCCAATATGTTTGCGCTCAAGGGCAGCAAGACAGGCACCATAATAAGTGACCCATGATAATAGCACCGCTGCCACTTCATCATACCAAGACAGCGAATCTCCGGCGATCCGATATAAAACGGCAATAACAACAACGGCGGTCAGGACAATCATCAAAAAAATCAGAAACCATTCCAGCGCCCGCGTCATCACACGTTGCAATAAGTTTGTTTCCACACTAGTCACGTCAGTGATCCCCCCTGATTTTTTTGCCGCCCAGTTTTATCTGGTTGTCGGCGTGTTTTTGGCAATTCACAATCTTGAAAATTTAAAAAAAAATAGACCAGCCATCGGGGCAAACTAACCCTGATGGCTGGATTTTGTTTTATTTTGCTGCGTTCTGTACTTTCGAAATCAGCGCGTCACCACCTTTTACTGATGATGCATAATCGTCATAAACTGGCTTTGACGCGGCGATGAAAGCTGCCTTGTCCGCCGTATTGACGGCAACGCCAGCATCCTTGATCACAGTCAATAACTCATTTTCAAGACGAGCAGCGGTTTCATAGACATAAGCCTGTGTTTCAACTGCGGCTTCACGTAATGCAGCCTGAACATCGGCTGGCAATTTACCAAATCCACTCTTTGAGGTCAGGACATAAGCAGGCGTGTAAACATGGCCGGTGATTGACAGATATTTCTGCACTTCTTGAAATTTTGCTGATGCAATCTGTGCATAAGGGTTTTCCTGACCGTCAATTACCCCTGTTTGTAGGGCGGTAAAGACCTCAGAAAACGCCATTGGTGTTGGGTTCGCGCCATAAAGTTTGAACATCTTGACCCGCCAAGCCCCCTTTGGTGTACGCAGCTTGATGCCTTGCAGATCGGTCGGCACATTGATGGCACGGGTGTTGTTGGTGATATGGCGGAAGCCATTTTCCCAATATGACAAAATATGATAGCCCTTGGCGCCAGCCGCATCTTGGAATGTATCACCCAATGCTGCTTGTACCTTTTTCATATGGTCGCGGCTCTGGATGATATATGGCATTTCGAAAACACCAAATTCGTCCGATACCGATGACATCACTGACGATGGCAATGAAAAATCAATCTGTCCAAGCTTTAGCTTTTGCAGCAATTCTTTGTCTTTACCAAGCTGGCTTGATCCAAAGACCTGTACTTCGGCTTTGCCGGCCAGCTTTGCATTGGCGATCCGCGCAAATTCATTTGCTGACATATCAAACAGCGAACCAGGCTGGCCAACATGGCCAAATTTCAGCACCAGATCTGCCGCATTGGCTGAAGTTGCCATAACCGCAGTAACAGCCGTCACCAGAAGCGTTTTTACGATAGATTTCATGTTTCTCTCCCATTTCATCCCATTAATGTTTGGCACTAGCTTTGGGGATGGCAAAACTAGTGTGAGCCTTTTAATCGCCTTTCAGCATATTCATGGCGGCGTCAACACCACCTTTTTGATGAGGAATATTGGCAAGTGACAATCCCATCTCGACACCACTTAATGTGCCAAGAAGCATGAGATCATTAAAGTCACCCAAATGTCCAATCCGGAATACCTTGCCAGCAAGCTTGGCCAAACCATTGCCAAGTGACATATTGAAATTCTGTAACACGCCAGCGCGGAAAGCATCAGCATTATGCCCATCTGGCAACAAAACCGCGGTCAAGGCGCTCGAATAGTCCTTTGGCTCCTGACACAGAACCTCAAGACCCCATGCCTGTACGGCCTTGCGCGTTGCGGCTGCGTGCCGGTCATGCCGTTTAAACACATTATCCAGCCCTTCTTCATGCAGCATATCAATTGCTTCGACCAAGCCGTAAAGGAGGTTGGTTGCTGGGGTAAACGGGAACGCGCCATCTTTATTTGCCGTGATCTGTTCTTCCCAATCCCAATAGCTGCGACGCATACCGCCTTTTTTGGCAACGGCTAGCGCTTTTTCCGACACTGCATTAAACGAAAGTCCAGGTGGCAGCATCAGGCCTTTTTGCGAACCAGCAACGGTGACATCAACGCCCCATTCATCATGCCGAAAATCAATCGAGGCAAGTGACGAGATCGTGTCAGCAAGCAGCAGCGCATCATGACCGGCATTATTCATCGCCAAACGCACTTCATTAACGCGCGATGTTGATCCGGTCGAGGTTTCGTTATGGACGATACAAACCGCCTTAATCTTATTTTCCGTATCAGCGCGAAGCCGGTCTTCAACCTGTTGCGGGTCAACACCACGGCGCCAATCAGTTGCCAAAAATTCAGTTTCAAGCCCCAAGCGGGACGCCATTTTATGCCAAAGCGAGGCGAAATGCCCCGTTTCAACCATCAGCACAAGATCGCCCTCTTGCAAGGTATTCACCAAGGCCGATTCCCACGCGCCCGTGCCTGATGCAGGATAGATCACCGCATGGCTGTCCGTCTTGAAAATCGTCTTCATACCTGCCAGACATTTTGCCCCAATTTCGGCAAATTGTGGGCCGCGATGATCAATGGTCGGATAATCCATGGCACGAAGCACCCTATCAGGCACATTTGTAGGGCCAGGAATTTGAAGGAAATGACGGCCAGCGGCATAGGGTGTAGGCATTGAATTGGTCTCCGATCAAATGCGCGGTATCGATTTTTCATTGATAGTGTTTTTGCGACCATCAATAAGGTTGAATGTGACTGTTGATTTGTATAACAATACGACCAAATTGTATACTAAAAATTGGAGTAAAAAATGGCTGACGGCAGCGGCTTCAACGGATTCGAACGCTTACGGCGATCTATTTCTGGTGAATTGTTTGATGATGGTTTCACGCGCGGTCGTTATGCAACCGATGCGTCAATTTATCAAATGATGCCGCATGGTGTTGTTGTTCCAAAAACAATTGCCGATGTCGAAGCAACCATTGCCTTTTGCCGCGAACAGGGCATGGCACTATTGCCGCGTGGTGGCGGCACGTCGCAATGTGGCCAGACGGTCAATCACGCACTGGTGCTCGATAACACAAAATACCTGAATTCGATTTTGGAACTTGATGTCGAAAACCGGCGCTGCGTTGTCGAGCCAGGGATCGTTCTTGACGAATTGAACCGTCAGTTAAAGCCGCATGGACTGTGGTTTCCGGTAGATGTTTCAACCTCTAGTCGGGCAACGATTGGCGGTATGACCGCCAATAACAGCTGTGGCGGCCGATCCATCCGTTATGGCATCATGCGGGACAATGTTTTGGCGATTGACGCCATTCTTGCCGATGGCTCCCACGCGTCATTTGGTGCCTATGATCCAGCCGCAGCAAAGCCAGCCGGACGGCTTGGTGAAATACTGCCTGACCTTTTGGCGCTTGGTGAAACGCATGGCGATGAAATTCTATCCAGCTTTCCAAAGGTGCTTCGCCGCGTTGGCGGCTATAATATCGATTCGCTCATTCCCGACGCAATGGCGCTTCGCCCCGATGGCAAAGCCGGTGACGGCATAAATCTTGCGCATCTTCTGGTTGGATCGGAAGGCACGCTTGCCTACTCAACCGCGATCACGTTGAAATTATCACCCCTTCCCGCCCGCAAGGTGATGGGGCTGTGTCATTTTCCCACTTTCTACAAAGCCATGGATGCCGCCCAACACCTTGTGATGCTTGATCCGGTTGCGGTGGAATTGATTGACAGCACCATGCTTGATCTGGCGCGGTCGATTTCCATTTTCCGGCCAACCGTCGAGACCTATATCAAAGGGGAACCAGCCGCCATTTTGGTGGTTGAATTTGCCGAAGAAGATCCAGCCAAAAACAACTGCCGTCTTGCCGCGCTCGAAACAATGATGGCTGATCTCGGCTTTGGCTGGGACAAGCCCACTGCTTTTGCCGGCGGTACGGTTATTCTGACCGAAGATAAGGATCAGGCGCGCATCAGCGAAATGCGTAAATCCGGCCTGAATATCATGATGTCGATGAAAACCGCCGCCAAGCCTGTATCTTTTGTCGAAGATTGCGCCGTCGCGCTTCCTGATCTTGCCGAATATACTGACAAGCTAACGCGCATCTTCACCAAATACAACACAACCGGCACATGGTATGCACATGCATCGGTTGGCTGTCTTCATGTTCGCCCTGTATTGGATATGAAAAACGCCGATGATGTTGCAGCCATGCGGGGCATTGCCGAAGATGCCTTCAAACTGGTCAAGGAATATGGCGGCTCGCATTCAGGCGAACATGGTGATGGCATTGCCCGTTCCGAATTTAACGAGGTAATGTTTGGCACCAAAATGGCCACCCTATTCCGGCAAGTAAAACAGATGTTTGACCCGCAGGATATCTTCAATCCGGGCAAAATCACTAATGCACCAAAGATGGATGATCGTTCGCTTTTCCGGTTTTCGCCCGGATATAAAATTGATGATTTTCCAACCCGGTTGAATTGGGACGCATGGCCTGGCAAGGCTGGTGGGCTGCAAGGCGCGGTTGAAATGTGCAATAACAACGGGGCGTGCCGCAAATTGGATGGTGGGGTAATGTGCCCGTCTTTCCGCGCAACACGCGATGAGCGCGATTCAACAAGAGGGCGGGCAAATAGCCTTCGCCTTGCCCTATCGGGCCAGCTTGGCCCAGCGGCGTTGGCCAGTGATGATATGGCAGACACGATGAAGCTTTGCGTGTCTTGCAAAGCCTGTAAACGTGAATGCCCAACAGGTGTCGATATGGCGCGGATGAAGGTTGAAGTGACCGCGCTTCGCACCGAGGCTAAAGGCCTGTCGCTTCATGACCGGCTTGTTGCCCATCTTCCCGATTATGCCCCTTATGCGGCAGCGATTGCGCCTTTGATAAGATTACGTGACATTGTCCCGGGGCTGGCTTGGCTAAGCGAAAAAATAACCGGTTTTAGCGCCCGCCGCCCATTACCACGCTGGCAAAGGCGCTGGTTCCGCAACCATGAATTGCCAAACAACCCCAACCAGCAATCATCATCGGCGACAGTCAAACCACCAGTTTTGCTTTTCATTGATAGCTTTAACCGCTATTTCGAGCCAGAAAATATCCGTGCCGCGGTTCGGGTTTTGCAGGTGGCTGGATATGATGTCTTTACCCCCATTCCCGATGGATCCAAACAGCCGCTTTGTTGTGGCCGTACCTTTTTATCCACCGGCATGATTGACCGCGCCCGCCATGAAGCCAAACGGCTGGTTACCGCAATGGCCCCCTTTGCCAAGCTTGATATCCCGATTGTCGGATTGGAACCATCATGCACCTTGGCGCTTCGTGATGAAATTCCGGCCTTGCTGAACAACAAAGATGCCTTTGCCGTTGCCAATGCAACATTAACTTTTGAAGAATTACTGGCACGCGACAAACCAAAATTGTCCTTAAAAAGCAGAAATGCCAAAGCCCTTCTTCATGGCCATTGTCACCAAAAGGCATTTGACGCTGTGCGCCCGATTGAAGAAGTGCTGTCATGGATTGACGGCATGGCCGTTGAAAAAATCGAAACAAGTTGTTGCGGCATGGCCGGAGCCTTTGGCTATGGCGCCGACACATTTGATGTGTCGATGAAAATGGCAAATGCCGCGCTTCTTCCCAAAATTCGCGACGCCGCATCTGACACGGTCATTATTGCCGATGGTACATCATGCCGCTGTCAGATCAAGGATGGCACTGCACGCGAAGCAAAACATGTCGCGATTATCCTAGACGAATGGATGAAAGCGACTGATAATGATAAAAATGGATAACCAAGCTTCAGGATTCAGAATAGATGGACAGATTACCATCAGTAAAAATCAGAGACTCGCTTGAACAGCGTATTGTTGAAGGCGAGCTTGGTAATGGCAAACGCCTTGATGAAACTGAATTATCCCGCTTTTATGGCGTATCGCGAACACCGGTTCGTGAAGCGCTGCAAAGGCTAGCCGAATCTGGCCTTGCCGAACATCTGCCGCGCCGTGGGACCTTTGTTCGCTCGCCAAGCCTTAGCCAGCTTGTTGAAATGTTTGAAGTGATGGCCGAGTTGGAATGTATGGCCATCCGACTTGCCGCACGCCGCGCCACGGCCAATGATATTGACGCGCTGGAAAAAGATAATGAAACCTGCCGCGCGGCGGTTGCTGCCAATGACACCAAGAAATATTACGAGGTCAATGCCCGCCTTCATGGCCGCATTTATCAAATGTCTGGCAATAGCTTTCTGGCCAGTGAAGCGCGCCGCCTTCATGATCGTCTTCGCCCTTTCCGCCGCCTGCAATTACGGGTACGCGGCCGGATGGAGGAATCAATGGCCGAACATGATATCATTCTGGCGGCACTTCGTGATGGCGATGCCAATGGCGCCATGGAAACCATGAAAAAACACATCACCATTGTTGGCGTCCGGTTTAATGACCTTGTTTCAAGCTTCAATCGCATTATGGGTGATGAGTAATCATCTGCTCAGGATTAACCGCGCCATAATCCTGCAAATCCTTGCAAATCCCTGCAAATCAAAGTCCCAAAATTGATCTGAACGCGGCCATTTTTGTTGGAAGCCGCCAAGGCTTGTGCCATGATTCAAAAAAGATCAAACAGCATGCAATGATCACCGCAAAAGTGATTAGCAAAAGGGAGCCAAGCATTTGTCAGGTACAAATAAGTTAAATGGCGGGCAAGTCATAATTGATTATCTGATCAAGGAAAAAGTGCCTTATGTCTTTGGCCTATGCGGCCATGGCAATATTGGTCTGATTGATGCGATGCATGAACGCCAAGATGATATTGGCACAATCTCGGTTCACCATGAAAGTGTCGCTGGTTTTATGGCCGATGTCTATTATCGGGTATCGGGTCAGCCAACCGCGACCTTCACATCATGTGGCCCGGGATCGGCCAACCTGCCTATCAGCCTTGGCAATGCCTTTTTTGATTCGGTTCCGTTTCTGGCGATTACCGGCAATGTGCCAACAAGCCAGTTTAATCGCGGCGCGTTTCAAGAAACCTATCGCCATTATCAGGCTGATTTCCCGTCAACGGTACAGGCTTATTGCAAACGCGTTTACCAGCCTACCCGCGGCGAACAGGTTCCGCTTATGATGCGTCAGGCATGGAAAACCATGACAACTGGACGCCCGGGTCCGGTTGTTCTTGATGTTCCTTTTGATATTTTCAAAGAAGCCGCGGCGAATGAAACCCCTGATCCGGCGGCATGGTCAGCCAATATTTCATCGCGTTGCGGTGCCGATCCTGATGGTGTGGTCAAGGCCGTTGATATGCTGCTATCTGCAGAAAAGCCGGTGATTCTTGTTGGGCAGGGTGTTCGCTATGGCGGTGCGGCAGATGAATTGCTGGCATTGGCGGAACGGCTGCAAATTCCGGTTGCGTCATCGGCAAGCGGGCTTGGTGCCATTTCAGTTCAGCACCCCTTATCACTCGGGCTGGTGCAGCGTGGTGGCACTTATCAATCAAACCATGCTTGTCGGCAGGCCGATGTTTTGCTGGCGCTTGGTGTCAGATTTGATGACCGCACCTCGAGCTCTTGGATTCCCGGCTATTCTTTTACCATCCCGCCAACAAGATTGATCCATGTTGATATTGATCCCGAAGAAATTGGTCGGAATTATCCGGTTGCGCTTGGACTGATGGCCGATGTCCGCACCTTTCTTCGCCAAATACTGGCCGAGCTTGACCGCCGCGGCCATAGCGGTGAGCCAACAGCCACAAGTCGGAAATGGCTGGCAGCAATTGATGGCTATCGTGCTGAATGGAACGCCTTTACCGCACCTGGCTACAGTGATGACAGCAGCCCCATTAACCCACAGCGGGCGGCAGTTGAAATTGACAAAGCGCTTCCCGAAGATGCCATTCTGGTGAGTGATATTGGCGTGCATCACAATTGGTTACTGCAATTTTGCAACCCTACCCGGCCTGATTCATTGATCGGATCAATGGGTTTTGGCCCAATGGGATTTGGTGTTGCTGGGGTGATGGGTGCCAAGCTGGCTGCACCTGGCCGGCCTTGTGTTTCAGTTTGCGGTGACGGGGCGTTCTTTATGCATGCCAATGTTCTTGGAACAGCGGTTGAATATAACATTCCGGTTGTCTGGGTGGTTTGGAACAACTACGCCTATGGCTCGATCCGCGGCCTGCAACGGGGCTATCTTGATAACCGCGAACTGGCAACCGATTTTCATCATCCCGATACCGGCCTTCCCTATAATCCCGATTTTGCCGCGATGGCCAGATCAGCCGGTGTTGAAGGGGTTAGCATTGACCGTGCTGGCGATCTTGGCGACGCTATTTTGGCAGGGATCAAAAGCAATCGTCCCTATTTGATCGACGCCAATATCAATGGAGATTTAAACCCACCCGGGGCAGGTGTTTGGGAAATACCCGGCCTAGGCGTGAATAAACCCGCAATTGGCGAACGCTATATTCCGAAATAAGAACAAGCCAGAACCAAGCCGAAATGACCAGCGTGAGGCCATATGATTTTGTGGCTCACGCCTTTCCGCCAAGGTGATTCCAGCGTGTTGCCAGGTGATTTATGTAACCGTTTTCGCCTGTTCGCGAAGCACAGTTTTCTGAATCTTGCCTGTTTGGGTTTTTGGCAAGGTAGAAAACACAAAATGGCTTGGTAACTTATAGCTTGCCAGATGCTCACGGCAAAATGCACGCAAATCATCAATATCAGGTTGATCCACATTCGGCTTTAGGGTGATGAAAGCGCATGGCGTTTCGCCCCATTTATCATCAGGGCGGGCGACAACTGCCGCTTCCATAATATCGGGATGCTGGTACAGCGCTTCTTCCACCTCAAGACTGGAAATATTTTCACCGCCTGAAATGATGATATCTTTCGACCGATCCTTGACCTCGGCATAGCCATCGGGATGCATTACCGCAAGATCACCGCTATGAAACCAACCGCCAGACGATGCTTTTGCCGTATCTTCGGGGTTTTTGAGATAGCCCTTCATAATCGTATTGCCTCGAAGCATGATCTCGCCAATGGTTTTGCCATCAGCGGGAACGGGTGTCATTGTTTGCGGGTCTACCACCCGATAATCGCCAGCCAGAACATGCGGCACGCCTTGACGCGCCATTTTCTGCGCCCGTGCGGCAAGTGGCAATTCTTTCCATTCGGCCTGCATTTCACAAATCAAAGACGGGCCATAGGATTCTGTTAAGCCATAAAGATGGGTGATTTTGAAACCCATCGATTCCATATCATCTATCACCTTGCTTGGGGGCGCTGCGCCGCCAGTAGCAATTTGAACCGGAATTGTTTTGGCGGTCTTTGGCTTGGCCTCATCGGGCGCATGGATCAACATCGACAGCACAATTGGTGCGGCTGCCATATGGGTTACATTTTCCGCATCAATTAACCGAAACACTTCGGCCGGATCAATCACCCGCAAACAAACATGCGTTCCACCAACCGCCGTTACCGCCCATGGGTGCGTCCAGCCATTGCAATGAAACAAAGGTAAAGTCCAGAGATAGGTACTGCTGGTGCTAAGCCCCATCGCCAAAACATTGCCAAGCGCATTCAATGCGGCCCCGCGATGCGAATAGACAACACCTTTCGGATTGCCTGTTGTTCCTGACGTATAGCTTAGCGAAATCGGCATAGTTTCATCTTGCAAATCAAACAGGGGCGTTTCTGCCAGCCCACCAGCAAGAAAACTTTCATAATCAACATCGCCAATCATTCGGCCAAGATCGATAGCGGGATCATCAATGCAAATCACCTTGATTTTGCGATCACAGATTGCCAGCGCCGCCTCAGCAACATCGGCATATTCGCGGTCAACAAACAGCATCTGGCTTTCGCCATGATCAAGAATGGTTGCAATTGTCTTGGCATCTAGCCGTGTATTAATTGTGTTCAGAACCGCGCCCATCATCGGCACGGCAAAATGCAATTCCAGCATTTCTGGCACATTCGGACATAAGACTGAAACCGTGGTTTGTGGCGCAATGCCAGAACCAATAATGGCCGCAGCAAGCTGTTTGCAACGCTTGCCAAATTCACCATAGCTTATCCGCCGCGCACCATAGGCAATGGCCGTTTTTGTCGCAAAAACATAGGCAACACGGTCAATGAAATTCACCGGTGATAGCGGCTGCATATCAGCCCCTTGCATATCCAGTTCGGCGAATGGTGATCCAGATGACATATCAGCCATAGCTTAAATCCCCCTTTGATTCAGATTAATCATGGCCAACACCCCAGCCCCAGAAATCATGATCTGTTTGTTGTAAAAACCGGCTAATAACCATCTGATGCACTTCGGTTGCTCCATCAACAAGCAATGCCTGACGCCCATAGCGATAGATCCATTCCAAAACCGTATCGGTTGAATAGCCGCGCGCACCACAAATTTGAATAGCGTCGCTTGTGACCCGATTCAATAATTGCGAAACATGGATTTTTGCAATTGAAATATCTTGGCGCGCCTTTGACCCCTGTTCAATTCGCCACGCCGCGCGCATCACCATGACCCGGCCAATCTCGATATCCATCGCTGCCTGACCAAGCTTCATCTGAATCGACTCGCGGTCAATCAGCTTGATACCAAAACCAGTGCGGTGCGCCGCATAATCAGCCGCAATATCAACCGCACGTTTGGCCAGCCCAAGCCAGCGCATGCAATGTGTTAACCGCGCAAGCCCAAGCCGGATTTGCGTCACCTTCAGGCCTTTGCCCTCGCCCATCAGCACACGGTCATCATCAAGTTCCATACCATCAAACACCAATTCACAATGGCCACCATGTTCTTCTGGCCCCATGATGCCAATCCGTCTTTCGATGCGCCAGCCCAGATCATCACGGTGAAACAAAAAGGCGGTTAACCCATCACGCGCACCATCCCCTGTTTTGGCCATCAAAATAAAATGCGCCGCCTCGCCAGCACCGGTAATATACCATTTGCGGCCATTGATGACCCATTTTCCATTCACCCGCTTTGCCGTTGTTTGGATCATGCTTGGGTCAGAACCACCACCGGGCGCAGGCTCGGTCATCGCAAAGGATGACCGCACTTCGCCATTGATAATTGGTGTCAGCCAGCGATCTTTTTGCGCTTGGGTGGCAACTTTATTCAGAATATACATATTGCCGTCATCAGGTGCCGCACAATTGAACGCAACCGGCCCAAAGATCGAATAATTCATGGCCTCATACAACACCGCCATACCGGTTGGCCCATAACCAAGTCCGCCCTGCTCACGCGGGATTTGTGGTGCCCATAAACCAGCCGCCTTAACCTTGGCGCGAAGCGTTTGCAATACCGCCATATCAATATTGCCGTAGGAGTCGTAATTTTTCCGATCAGCTTCAAGCGTTACGATTTCATCGCGGACAAAGGCGCGCAGCCGATCGTGATCGGCCTGTAATGCGGCATCAATTGAAAAATCCATATCTTGGCAATCCTATTCTTTTCAAAGCGGTAATCTATTAAAGCCTTTTTTGGGTTTTATATTTTGGGGTTTTATCTCTTTTCGGGGCCTATCTTTTTTAAAGGCTGGCACTCATGCCGCCATCAATGGTCAGGGTTTCACCCGTCATATAGCTATTAGCTGGATCTAGCAGAAACAACAAAGCTGGCATCAATTCGGCAGGGCTGGCAAAACGGTGAAGCGCGGTACGTTTTTGCAGTTTTATGCCAGCATCGCTAGTTAGAAAATCACGGTTTAGATCGGTCATCACATAACCGGGTGCCAGCGCATTCACCCGAATATGGTCGCGCGCAAGCTCAATCGCTGCCGAACGTGTCATCTGCATGATTGCCGCTTTGCTGGCCGCATAAATTCCGGTATGCGGCAATGGGCGATGGCCTAGCACTGATGCGATATTCACAATAACGCCGCCGCCAGCGGCCTTTAGCACCGGAACCGCAGCCTGCAATGTCCATAAACTGCCAAGAAAATTCGTATCAATGACGCGTCTTACATCATCTTCGGTACTGGCATGCAATGCGGCGGTCACCGCGATGCCTGCATTATTCACAAGCCCATCAAACTGGCGGCTGACAAGCCCATCTGCAACCGCATCAGCCTTGGCCACATCGGCCAGAATCAGATCATGCCCCGTGCCGGACAAATCGGCAATCATCGCCGCCAATGCCGCCTCATCACGGCCAAGCGCAAGAATGGTTCCATCAGCATCGGCAATGGCCTGACAAAACAGGGCGCCGAGGCCGCGCGCAGCGCCAGTGACCACAATCGTCTTTCCATGAAGTTTTCCGGTCATGCACTCTCTCCGAAACTAAAATTTATCATGAAGTGACCTGAAGTTAAGTTAAAGTGGATGGCAATCATAGCGATCATGCAAGTTAGCGTCTTTTTCGTTTCATCGGTTGAAACAGCCTAGTAAACTTACGCTAGCTGAGCCAAGATGGTCAAAACAATCTTGCCATATGCCCCTTTGTTGACCTTGCAAATCGCAATTTCACTCGATCATTGTTAAATCAGAGCTATGTGATGACGAATTTTCCCGAAGGCCCCGACAAAGCGCGAGATGCGTCACTTTTATCATCACTGGCAATATGGCTGCAAACCGCCGCCCCACAAATTGGTGCGCCGGTCAATCTGGACAAATTTTCCAGCGGCCAGTCAAACCCGACCTACCGGCTGCAAACCGATCTTGGCGAGCAGGATGGCCGGTTTGTTCTTCGCACACAACCAGCCGGCTTATTGTTAAAATCAGCGCATGCGGTTGATCGCGAATTTCGCGTCATGAAAGCATTGGAGACAACGGCGGTTCCGGTTCCGGGGATGATTGCCGCTTGCGATGATCCAGATGTTATTGGCATGAAGTTTTTTATCATGCGTGAAATTGAAGGCGGCACCCTGTTTGATCCTGCTTTGGCAGGCTATGCTGGCGCCGATCGACACGCCCTGTTTCATGCCAAAATTGACACTCTTGCCGCATTGGCACAGCTTGATCCAATTGCGCTTGGGCTTGAAGGCTTTGGCAAACCATCAGGCTATATTGATCGCCAGCTTGGCACATGGACGCGCCAATATCGCGCCACTGAAACCGAGCCGATTGCGGCGATGGAATTTCTGCTTGCCGAACTGCCAAAATGCCTTAATGGGGATGTTCCCGGATTTTGCGTCATCCATGGCGATTTCCGGCTGGATAATCTATTGATCCGTGATCAGGTCAAAATCGCTGCCTTAATCGATTGGGAATTAAGCACCCTTGGACCGGCCTTTATTGATCTTAGCTATTGGTGTGCGATGCTCCGCATGGATGCTAAATGGCCAATTGGCGGGCTTGGCGGCATTGATCGGGTCAGTCTTGGCATTCCAGATGAGGCCGCGCTGGTTGCCGCCTTTTGTGCCAAAACCGGTCTTGAACGTCCGGCAAATTGGGACGCGCTAATCGCTTTTCAATGTTTCCGGTTTGCCGCCATTCTACAAGGCGTGCTAAAACGTCACCTTGATGGCAATGCGTCGGCGAATAATGCCGCGTCGGTTGGCGGTCAGGCCAAATTGGTTGCTGGTCTTGGTGAAGATATCCTGTCAGATTATATCGCCAAAAAAGGCTGATTGCGATCAGCGCGACAGGGATTTCATCCAATCATGAAGCCGTGCACCATCATGGTGATTAGCATCACATAAACAATCAACAAGATTGAAATGATGCAGACCGCCGCAACCATGAAACTGGGCGCTGTCACCACGTTGGCAAAGCGCCTCTGCCATAATCCATGATTGGTCAATCCAGCCAGATGGCTCGGAACCGCCAACCGCAATATAATAGGCAGGTCCAACCGCCGGCATATGGGTCAAACAATTCCATTTATACGCCTCGTCCTTGCCAAGACGCACATCCTCATTAACCGCTAGTTCTAGCACCAATTCGGTTTCATAAATGCCTGATAACGCAGCAATTCCCACAAGCCGGTTCGCCAATTTTGGGTGATGCGACAGATGAAGCGCAATATGCGCACCAGCCGAATGACCAAACATGATAATCGGCTGATGATGGCCGCCTGCATCAAGCATTTTCACCACATCGTCAATGCCAGTGCCAAGATGCGTCATCATCTGGGTCATGCTAACGTCGGGGCAAAGCGGGTAATTCATATTGACCAGCCCAAATCCACCTTTTGCCAGATCGGCCATATGATGGTTCATATCGGCCTTATCAAGCGCACGCCAATAGCCACCATGAAAATTGATGATGATTGGCCGGTCTTTTTGCGCCGGATGAAAATCATAACGCATCAGATGATGCGGGCCATAGGCCAGATCAAAACGACCGGTTAATTCATTTTTACGAGCTACCGATTGCTCGGCCCATGCCGCAAGACAAACCGCCGCCGCATCACCAACAGCAACGCGCGGATTGAATTGTGATTCCATGCCGTGATCACGCCAAACCCGCCAGCTCATGATGTTGCCTTTGAATATTGGCGGCGGCCATCTTCAATCAATGGCGGCTTATGCGCTGTCATAGCAACCGCACCGCCGTTCCATTTTTCCACCTCGACAAGACAAGAATGGGCGGCTGGCCCCTGCGCCAATTTTGACGTGCCAAGATCCGGCGTCAATACATTAGGATTTCCATGATGACAGCTAAGGCCGGACGTGCCTGACGGATCGGGATCAAACCATGCACCAGTACTGACGATCAGCACGCCCTGCATCACCTCATCACTGACAATCGCTCCGCAAAGACATGAACCACGATCATTATAAAGCCGCACAATATCCCCATTTTCAATGGCGCGTTCGGTGGCATCTTCGCGGTTGATCTTAACCGGCTCATGGCCGGCAATTTTTGCGTCACGGCTTATGCTGCCATGATCAAGCTGCGAATGAAGCCTTGCGGTTGGCTGGTTTCCAAGCAAATGTAGCCGCGAGCCACGATCCGGGCTGCCAAGCCATTCAGGCGGTTCAAACCAAAATGGATGCGGCGCACAGTCATCATAATTAAAACCGGCAATGGCTTTTGAAAATATCTCAATCTTGCCGCTTGGCGTTGCCAATGGATTGGCCATCGGGTCGGCGCGGAAATCAGCAAACATGACATACGCTGTCTCCGGCGGCGGTAATTTAAACCAGCCATCTTTGCGAAACGCATCATAGCTTGGCAATTCATGGCCTTGCTCGGCTGATGCCTGTTTGGTGACATCATAAAGCCAGCGTTGCCAATCTTCAGCGGATCGGCCTTCAGTAAAGGCATTTTCGGCACCCATTTTGGCGGCAATGCCGCGGAAAATTTCAAAATCATCACGCGCATCACCAATGGGCGCAATCGCCGCCTCCATCGAAACGAAATAATTATCCATTGGCGACATGGCGATATCGGTTCTCTCAAGCGAGGTGGTGCAAGGCAGAATAATATCGGCATGTTTGGCAAGTGCATTCCAGCACCATTCATGCGCAATGATTGTGTCCGGCTTGCGCCAGCCAGCCAAAAGCCGCGTCAAATCTTGATGATGGTGAAACGGATTACCACCAGCCCAATAGATCATCTTGATATCGGGATAGCGATAGCGCCCACCATCATAGTCAAATTCATCACCCGGATGAAGAAGCATATCGGCAATGCGAGCAACAGGAATAAAGGTTTTAACATCATTTTTGCCCTGCGGCATCGCGGCAACCGGCAAACGCTGGATATGATTGCCAACCGTATTCACCGCCGAATAGCCAAGCCCAAATCCACCACCGGGCAACCCGATCTGGCCAAGCATGGCCGCCAGCGTAATCCCCGCCCAAAAAGGCTGTTCCCCATGCGCCTGCCGCGTCAATGACCAGCTGAATGACAGCATCGTCCGCGATTTTGCCATGCGGCGGGCAAGCGCTCTAATTGCCTCGGCATCCATCGCGCAGATGGCACCAGCCCATGCAGCATCTTTGACAATGCCGTCACTAGAACCGGTTAGATAGTCGGCAAATTGGTCAAAACCGACACAATAGCGATCAAGAAAGGCGCGGTCATGCAAGCCTTCGTCAAACAGCACATGACAAAGCCCGATCATTAGGGCGGCATCACTATTCGGGCGGATCGACAACCAAGCAGCATCGACATCGTCAATCATGTCCGAACGAAGTGGCGAGACTGAGATAAATTCAACGCCATTTTTGTGCGCTTCGAGAATCGATTCCTTTTGAATATGACGGCCAAGGCCGCCTTGCCCAATCTGCCCGTTTTTAAGCGCCACCCCGCCAAAGGCAACAAATAGCTGGCAATGATCACGAACCGATGTCCAGCTTGTCTGATTATAAATATAATTGCGGAAATGGCCGATCACATGCGGCACAATCACCTCGGCAGCGGCAAAGCTATAAGTATTGACCGATTTGGTATAGCCACCAAGCGAATTTAAAAACCGGTGCAATTGCCCTGGCGCGTGGTGAAACCGGCCAGCGCTTGCCCAGCCATAGGATCCGGCATAAATCGCCTCATTTCCATGCGCGGCGATGACACGGTCAAGCTCGGCAGCAACAATCTGATTTGCCTGATCCCAGCTAACCCGCACAAATGGATCAATCCCGCGCCGTTCAGGATGGCTTCCCGGCCCTGATTCAAGCCAGCTTTTCCGGATCATTGGCCCCATGATACGCGATTCATTGTCAATCACATCAACAATGCCTTTGCCAATTTCGCTTGGATCAGAATCTTCGGCAAAATGGCTAAGGCCGGTCAAACGACCATCCTTGACATGGGCGTGATAGGTTCCCCAATGTGCGCTGGTAAGGCTCATCTTGTAGCATTCCTTGTTAACGTCACTCTGGACTAGCATTACTTTGGGCCAGCATCATTACGGGCTGGCATTATCGCGGTTCGCCATCATGATTTACATATCAATATGCTAGAAACAATACGCCACTGCTGGTAAAAATCTATCCAAAATCAAACAAGCGCAAAAATAGCTTTGCAAGCATTTATATTCGCCTTGGCAAAATCTGTATTTTTTTGTTGCCATCGCTGGCAGGAAAACCACATTAATAGATAGCGCATTTATCTTCGTTTTTTCATTACGGCAACCGGATGGCCTTTATGTCAAACCCAGCTTCACTCGATCTTCCCATTTATGAGCTTTATGCCATTCGCTATGCCGCCCGCGATGCGGTACGAAGCGAACATTTTATTGGCGGTGACCCGCATGATGGCCCCATGCCAATGGATTATTTTGTTTGGCTGGCCAAGTCAGATGATCATATTGTGATTATTGATACCGGCTTTACCGCCGAAATGGCGATCAAGCGCAAGCGCGATTTCATTCAATGCCCAATCCAAACTTTGGCCGATTTCGGCATCGCCGCCGATGCGGTGGATGACGTTGTTCTGACGCATCTCCACTATGATCATTCGGGGAATTTTGACCGGTTTCCGAATGCACAATTCCATCTTCAAGAACAAGAGCTGCAATTTGCCACTGGCCGCTATATGCGATATCCCCAATTGCAACATGCGTTTGAACTGGATGATGTTTGCGGCATTGTTCGGCTTAATTACGCGCAAAAAGTCACCTTTTATGACGGTGATGATAATTTATCATCAGGGCTGCGGCTGCACCGCACGGGTGGCCATTCGGCAGGTTTGCAATTTGTTTCGGTTCACACCAAACGCGGCTGGGTTGTTCTGGCATCGGATGCCAGCCATTATTACGAACATATGCAGGATTATCGCCCCTTCACCATTGCCTTTCATGTTGGCGAAATGATGGAAAGCTTTGACCGGCTGAAAAAGGTTGCACCAAGCCCCGATCATATCATTCCAGGACATGATCCAAAGGTGATGGAGCGCTATCCTGCTGTTGCTGGCAAACAAGGTTTGATGGTTCGCCTTGATGAACTGCCAAAACCATAATGGCTAGGTGCGGCTATCCCAATAGTCGCCGCCATAATCATGCAGGATTTCATCACCGGCTTCAATATCGGCAAGCGCGGTAAATTCGATAAAGCGATTATCACCATCGGCAATTTGCCATTCGGCATTTGGCGGCGCACCATGATTATAAATCATCCCGCAACCTAAAACGCAAAGATAGTCGCTTTTCACATCGGGGCTTGTGAATAGATAATCATTCAGCCGGTTGATTTCCTGCAAATCATCATCATCGATCACAAGATAAAAACAACGTTCGATAACGCTGCCTTTTGGCAGATCGACACAAGCAAAAACACCAAGCCCATGAAGCTTTGAATCACGAACTTCGATCAATGCGGTCTGACCATTG
>JADHOU010000004.1 GCA_016778825.1 Candidatus Puniceispirillum sp.
GCCAATGCCACCAGCTTGGCAAGCCCACAAGCCGCCAGTGATATCGCCGATCTTGCCGAAGGGCTGATCACCAAACGCAACGCACCACATTTAGGAGCTGTCGCATGAGTGAATTGCCTCTATCCATCGGCACCATGCATTTCACCGGCATTGGCGGCATCGGCATGAGCGGGATCGCCGAGATTCTGTTCGAGCTTGGCTATGCTGTTCAGGGAAGTGACATGTCAGATAATGCCAATGTCAGACGGCTGCGCGACAAGGGCATTATGATTATTACCGGCCAAGCTGCGGAAAATATCGATAATGCGGCCTTGGTGGTGATTTCAACCGCGATCAAACCTGACAATCCAGAAGTTGTTGCCGCCCGTGCCAAATTCCTGCCAATCGTGCATCGCGCCGAAATGCTTGGTGAATTGATGCGGCTTCGCTGGTCTATCGCAGTTGCCGGAACGCATGGCAAAACCACAACGACCAGCCTTGTTGCTACGTTGTTAAACAGCGCCGAGATTGACCCGACCGTTATCAATGGCGGCATCATCACCGGATGGGGCAGCAATGCGCGTCTTGGCAAAGGAAGCTGGATGGTGGTCGAAGCCGATGAAAGCGACGGATCTTTCGCCAAGCTGAAACCAACCGTTGCCGTGGTCACCAATATTGACCCCGAACATCTTGATCATCATGGCAGTTTTGAAGCGCTGGAAACCGCCTTTTTGAATTTCGTTGCCTCGATCCCCTTTTACGGCTTTGCCACCCTCTGCATCGATCACCCGTCAGTTCAGCGCCTTTTGTCAGGCATCAAAGACCGCCGGATCATCACCTATGGCATGAGCGCCAATGCCGATGTGCGAGCCATCAATCTTCGGGTTGATCAGGGCGCCATGCTGTTTGATGTCCAGCTATCTGACCGTGTTCAGGGCGATAGTGCCGCCCTGCAAAATGTTCGGTTCCCGATGCTTGGCGATCATAATGTGCAAAACTGCCTTGCGGCCATTGGTGTGGCGTTGGAAATGAATATTGATGCATCACGCATTCTTGGCGCATTGGCCGCATTTGGCGGGGTTGGCCGCAGATTTGAAACCAAAGGCGTCAGCAATGGCGTCACCATCATTGATGATTACGGCCATCATCCGGTTGAAATAAAGGCCGCATTAAAAGCGGGAAGAATGCTTAGCGGTAATCACAAGCTGATCGCCGTTGTTCAACCGCACCGCTATAGCCGCCTTGCCGATCTGTTTGCCGATTTCTGCAGTTGTTTCAATGATGCTGACGAAGTCTTGGTGGCCGATATCTATGCTGCTGGCGAAGCCCCAATTGACGGCGCTGACAAGGCATCCTTGGTTGCCGGATTGCGCGACCATGGGCATAAGGCCGCTGCCGGCCTTGATGGGCCAGACACGCTGGCCGCCGAAATTGCCGCACGCACATCACCGGGTGATGTGGTGATGTGTCTTGGCGCTGGCGATATCACCGCATGGGCCGCCGCCTTGCCGCATCAATTAGATAAATTGGCAGGAGAGAGCGCATGACCTCGATCCTTGACCGGCTTCCAAAAGTGCGCGGCAGCTATACGCCAAATGATTTGATGTCACGCCATACTTGGTTTGGCGTTGGCGGGCCTGCCGATATTCTGTTCAGCCCGCTTGATGAACAGGATTTAGCCGCTTTTCTGGCCGATTGCCCAGATGATATTCCGCTATTTGCCGTTGGCGCCGGGTCGAATTTGCTGGTTCGTGACGGCGGTGTTGCTGGTGTCGTGATCAAGCTTGGCACCCATCTGAACGCCATCCGCCATGACGGTACGCGCATCATTGCCCAAACCGGCGCAACCGATGCCGATGTGGCGCGCTATGCACAAAAGGCCGGCATTGCCGGTTTGGAGTTCCTGATTGGCATTCCCGGAACGATTGGCGGCGGCCTGCGGATGAATGCTGGTGCCTATGGAAGCGAATTCAAAGATGTAACAAGCCTTGCACATGGGTTTGACCGTGCTGGCAAGCCTGTTACCGCCACACCAAGTGCAATGGGCATGGCCTATCGCCATAGTAACGCACCAGCCGATTGGATTTTCACCTCTTCCGAATTACAGGGGCATGACGGTGATCCAGCTGCCATCAAGGCGCAGATGAAAGACATCATTGCCAGTCGTGGCGAAGCGCAACCTCGCGGCGTACGGACAGGTGGCAGCACCTTTGCCAATCCTGATGGCGGCAAGGCATGGCAGGAAATCGAAAAGGCAGGCTGCCGCGGGCTTCGCATTGGCGGCGCGCAAGTGTCGGAAAAACACTGCAATTTCCTGATCAATACAGGCACCGCCACAGCCGAAGATATCGAAACGCTTGGCGAGACCGTTCGTGGACGTGTGCTTGCTGGCGGCGGGCCGTCATTAAGATGGGAAATTCGCCGGATTGGACGCAATCAGACCGACGGGGCAACCGAATGACCGATAATCGTGACCGCGTCGCCGTTTTGATGGGCGGATGGACATCTGAAGCCGCGGTTAGCCGCGTTTCAGCAAGCTTTTGCGGGCAAGCCGCACGCAATGCCGGCTGGGATGCAATCGAGGTTGAGGTTGACCGCGACATTGCTGCCAAACTGAAAGAGCTGAACCCGTCACGCGCCTTTAATGCGCTTCATGGGCAGATTGGCGAGGATGGCAATATTCAGGGTCTACTGAATATCATGAATATCCCCTATACCCATAGCGGCCTGACCGCATCGGCCATTGCCATGGACAAGCTGTTGGCGAAAACGCTGCTTGCCGGTGCTGGTATTTTGGTGCCGTCAACCTTGGCCTTGGTCGAAGATAGCCATGTCTATCCGGAAGACAGCACCGGTGCCCATGTGATCAAACCGCGCAATGACGGATCGAGCTTTGGCGTGGTGATTGTGCCAGATGCCGAAGCGCGGCCACCGGCCCGCAACACATGGCCTGCCCATACGCAACTGATTTGCGAGCCTTATATCCCCGGCCGCGAATTAACCGTTTCGGTTCTTGATGGCACCGCCCTTTGCGTTACCGAAATCACTTCCGAGCGCGAATTTTACGATTTTGACGCAAAATATGCCGTTGGCGGATCAAAACATATTCTGCCTGCCGATATCCCCGAGCCGGTCAGCCTAAAAGCCTGTCTTTGGGCCGAGCATGCCTATCGCCAGCTTGGGTGCCGCGGCATCATCCGCGCCGATTATCGCTGGGATGATAAAAATGACCAGCTATTCATGCTTGAAGTGAATACCCAGCCGGGCATGACCGCAACATCCCTTGTGCCTGAACAGGCACGCTTTGTCGGCATGTCAGGTGAAGAGCTGGTGAATCATCTATTGGAGATTGCACAATGCGACGACTGATTGGATGGATCAAACCACAATCCCAGCCGCACAGCTTGTCGCCGCAGATCAGCTTGTGGCGCAAGATCAAGATTGGCTTTTTATCACTTTTCGCCATTGCAACAGCAAGCACGATTGGTATGGCGATGCTCGATCGTGAAAAGCTGATCAATGATCTTTTGACAATGAGTGGGAATGCCGGATTGGTGTTGACCGATATTCAGGTTCGTGGCCGCGCCCATACGCCGCAATCGCGCCTGTTGACAGCGTTGAATTTGCAAATCGGTGCGCCAATCTTTGGCATTGATTTGCAAAATCTACATCGCAATATCAGCCAGATTGGCTGGGTTGAGGATGCCATTATTGAGCGTCGTCTTCCTGGCACAATCCATATCACCCTTCGCGAGCGCGTGCCGATCGCCCTGTTGCAAAACAAGGACAAACATAAATTGATTGATCGAAGCGGTGCCATTATTGACGGCGCTGATCCAAGCCAATTCACCCATCTGACGGTTGTTGCCGGTGACAGCGCCGCACCGCATGCTGCCGCCATTTTGTCGATTTTGAAAACCGAACCAGAATTATTCAGCGAAGTATGGGCGGTAAGCTATCGGTCAAAGCGGCGCTGGGATGTTCATTTGAAAAACGGCATGGAAGTGCGGCTTCCCGAAATTGATCCTGTATCAGCATGGTCGCGTCTTGCCATGATTGATCGCAAGAAAGCCATCACCCATCGCGATCTGGCCGTGATTGATATGCGCATACCTCAACAATTGATTGTCGAGCCGAATATTCCGGTAAGAGGAAGGGGAAGCAAAACATGATCCTTAGCAAAACCAAAGCCATTGCACGACGTCCCTTTGCCGTTCTGGATATCGGATCATCAAAGATCTGCTGCATGATTGGCGAGGCCAACGGCGCGGGCGGGGTGCGGCTTCTTGGTCATGGAACACACGCATCCGCTGGCATCCGCAGCGGCGAGGTTAGCAAATTAGTGGCGCTAAGCACGGTGATTGGTAAAACCGTTCAAGCGGCAGAGCGCGATGCCGGTATTTCGGTTACATCAGTCACGGTTGTTGCCCCAGGCGGTACGCCATTTTCCAGCATCTTCAAAAAATCGGTCAGGCTAAGTGATGCGGTGGTTCGGCGGCGTGACATCGACCGGCTAATGGCGCGCGGTGACAATGGTAATATTCCAGAAAATTATCAGCCGATGCATCTTCAAACCCTGCAATATGGGCTTGACGATGTGCGCGGCATTGCCGACCCCCGTGGCATGCGCGGCACCAATCTTTCGGTTGATTACACGCTTGTTTGCGGCCTTCGCACCTCGCTTGCCAATTTGCGTGAAGCCCTAGCGTTAAACCATCTTGAAACCGACCGGTTTCTGCATTCAGCCTATGCAAGTGGTCTTGCCTGTCTTAGTGCCGAAGAACGCGATCTTGGCAGTGTTATTGTCGATATGGGTGGCGGCACAACGTCAATTGCCATCTTTATGGAAAGCAAGCTTGTTTATGTCGACACGATCAAAATTGGTGGCAACCGCGTCACCACCGATATTGCCCGCATTCTATCAACCCCGCTTGCCGATGCTGAAAGGCTAAAAGCTATTGACGGATCGGTCTTACCAACCGACATCACCGGCGTTGCCCCAGATTCACTTCGTGAAGTCGTTCGGCTTGGCCGAAGTGACAATATCACCATTCCCACGCTCGGCACGACCACGGAAGTCGCCGGTCAAACCATTGAACGTAACTTGTTAAGCGCAATTATCCGGCCGCGCATCGAAGAAATTCTGGAATTATTGCATGGCCGCATGGAACGCGCCCGCATGGAACATACCGTGGGCAGCCGTTATGTGCTGACCGGTGGTGCCAGCCAGCTTACCGGCCTTGCTGATCTATTTGCCAAACAGGTAAAGAAATCGGTTGGGCTTGGCCAACCTATCGGCATTGCCGGTCTTGACGAGGATAGCAGCGGCCCCGGCTTTGCGGCCAGCATTGGCGCGCTGATCCATGTCAGCCGGATTGAGGAAAATGACCCAACAGACAGGCAGACCCGCACCCTGCCACATGGGCCATTCGAACGTATCGGTGCGTGGCTTCGTGACAATCTGTAAGCGAGGAGACAATTGATGCCCATATGTTCAAACCCAATTTTCAGCTGGCGACCCGCCCAGCACCAATTAGGACTCCGGCAGATTTGCCCTGCCGGTTCCGCCAGCCTATTGCACCCAAGCAAATCCATTTCAACCCAGAATATCTCAATCCTTAATGAAGGGAGTCAGTCATGACCATCAACCTTACCGTTCCACAAACAATGCAAGAGCTTCGTCCCCGCATCACCGTTGTTGGCGTTGGTGGCGCTGGCTGTAATGCCGTGAACAATATGATCAACGCCAATCTTGAAGGTGTTGATTTTCTGGTCGCCAATACCGACGGTCAGGCGCTTGCCCATTCGCTTTCAAGCCGGAAAATCCAGCTTGGCAGTACGATCACACAAGGTCTTGGCGCGGGATCAAAGCCCGAGATTGGTCGGTTGGCCGCTGAAGAAAGCCTGCAAGATGTGTTGGCTGAATTGGCCGATTGCAACATGGTGTTTATCACCGCAGGAATGGGTGGCGGTACCGGCACAGGCGCCGCACCGGTTATTGCCCGAGCTGCGCGTGAACGCGGCATTCTGACTGTTGGCGTTATCACCAAGCCATTTGAATTTGAAGGCCAGCGGCGGATGAAACAGGCTGAAGAAGGCATTGAAGAATTGCAGGCCTATGTTGACACGCTGATCGTCATTCCAAACCAGAATCTATTCAGACTGGCGAATGAGCGCACCACTTTTGCCGATGCATTCCATATGGCAGATGCGGTTCTGCACCAAGGCGTTTGTGGTGTCACCGATCTGATGATCAAGCCCGGTCAAATCAATCTTGATTTTGCCGATATTCGCGCTGTTATGGGCGAAATGGGCAAGGCAATGATGGGGACTGGCGAGGCATCAGGCGACGCCCGCGCAACGCAAGCCGCCGAAGCCGCAATCAATAACCCGCTTCTGGATGACACCACAATGAAAGGTGCCAATGCGGTTCTGATCAACATCACGGGTGGTCTTGATATGACCTTGTTTGAAGTCGACGAAGCTGCCAACCGTATCCGCAAAGAAGTTGATCCAGATGCAACCATCATCTTTGGTTCGGCCTTTGATGATAAATTGGAAGGCGTGATGCGTGTATCGGTTGTTGCAACCGGCATTAGCGGTGCGACCCAGATCAACAGTCGTCCAAGCACGATGCCGCAAAAAACCGAGGCCGTTGCGCCGCAGCCAAGCACAATTCTGCCAAACCCGCTAAGCAGCTTTTTAAGCCCCGCGCGTGAAGCAGTTGCCGAACCAGCTGCTGCAACAATGGCTGACGATCAGCAGATGGTGACAAGCAGCGATCTTGCAACAGCCCCGACAATAGCTGGCAACACTGCTGATATGCTTGACAGCCAGCTTAGCAACGAGCTTGCCAGCGAGGCGATTGCCGAAGTGATCAACACGGCTGACGATACCGACCAGCAAATGGATATCAATGATGCTATCAATGCTGCCACACAAGATTCAGCTCCGGCTGATCTTGACACAGCAGCATCAATTGACAGTGACGCGCCATCGGCATTGGGAGACGCGCCAACAACGCCGTTAACCATTGCCAATGACGAAGCACCACCACCACGGGCAAAGTTTATTCCGGCAGCACCGACAAACATGCCTGACGAACAAAGCGTCGCCGTGGCAGCCCAAACGCCGGTCACACGACCATCAAGCCTGATCAATAGAATTTCCGGATTATGGTCAAGCAAGCCAGAGAGCAAACCCGCCGAATCAAGCGATCAAAGCCGCAGTGAGCCTGCTTTAGACGAAGCGGCAGCCAAAGAGCAGATTGCGTTTTCAATCCTTGATTTGTCACGGTCTGATATGGTTGAAAAAGCGTCAGAAACAGCCCCCGCCAAGGCGCCAAATGCTGAAGAAGATGATCTTGATATTCCAGCATTTTTACGCCGTCAAGCCAATTAATAATGCGGCAATGGCAAGCGTTTGCCATTGCTACAAACTGTAACCAAATGTGATTTGGAATGACCTGAGGAAAAGAGTAATCTTTCCTCAGGTTTTCATAAGGCTCATTATTTTTGGCTAGAACTTTAAAACGCTAGCCCTTCACGATCAGCCTTTGAATTGAAAAAGATTGATTTTCGCGATCGGGTTATGCCCTTCGTGATGACAACAGATGAAAGAGTTACCGCGGCTCCATGCCTGATACGCTTTCCTACAATATGTTTGTTGAACAGCCGTTTCAAACAACGATTCGCCAAATCGCGCATCTTGAGGGCATTGGCCTGCATTCAGGGCGGTTTGTTCGCATGGCCATTTGCCCTGCACCTGCCAATAACGGCATAAAATTTCGCCGTATGGATATTGATGGCCAGCTACAAACAGTGATTGCCCATGCCAGCTATGCTGAACGCGCACGTTTATGCACACGCATTGTAAATAGCGAAGGCATCACGCTTGAAACCATTGAACATCTGATGGCCGCCTTTGCCGGTGTTGGGCTTGATAATGCCATCATCGAAATTAGCGCATCTGAAGCGCCTATTCTGGATGGCAGCAGCCAGCCTGTTCTGGACGCGCTGAACAATGTTGGTCTCGAAATTCTGCCAGCACGGCGCAAATATATGATCGTCACCAAATCGGTTCAGGTTCAACTTGATTGCGGCGCATGGGCGCGGCTTGAGCCAGCCGGCCAATTGCAAATTGATGTTAAAATCGAATTTGATGATCCTGCTATTGGCAATCAAAGCTTTAGCTATAGCCATAGCGATTGCAGTTTTGCTGCCGAATTGGCAACCGCACGGACATTCTGCCAGTTGCGGGATGTTGAGTTGATGCAGAATGCCGGACTTGCGCTTGGTGGATCACTGAACAACGCCATCGTTGTTGATAATGGCAAAATATTGAATGAAGGCGGCTTGCGTATTGAACGTGAATTCGTACGTCACAAGGTGCTTGATTGTCTTGGCGATCTATTTTTGATTGGCATGCCGGTCAAAGCCAAAATGACCGCATCACGCCCAGGCCATACGCTTAGTACCAAATTGGTGCAAACATTATTGAACGATCCAACCGCCTATAAGGTGATCGAGGCTGGTAGTGAACATAGCCGGTCAGACAGCTTTGCCATGCCTGAGCTTGCCGCCGCCGCAATGGCCTAGGCAAACGCCGGTTGATATCTGGCAAAGCAGCCTAAAATCCATGCAAATTTTCGTGAATATGCTAGCATTCGCATCGCGCTCTTTTCAGTAACCTTTTATCGGGCTATTGTGAGGGCTATCGGGATTCGTCTATCCCTTTTATCTTTATCGAAAGCCGCCAGCGGAGCCGGATGTGACCAATCAAAAGAAAATCCTGATGTTTGCCGCCTGCTGTCTTGTGGCCGCATGTTCAACCAGCCCTGAAATTGTTGAACAGGTTGAACAGCCGGTTGATGTTTTATATCGGGATGCGCTAAATACAGCTATCGGTGGAGATCCAAAAGCGGCTGCGCCCAAATTTGAAGAAGTTGAACGCCAGCACCCCTATTCCGAACTAGCCACCCGCGCCCAGATCATGGCGGCATGGTCATTTTATGAGGCGAATCAATATGCACGCACCATTTCAGCTCTTGATCGGTTTGTCGAGCTAAACCCAGCTGACCCGCTGGTTGAATATGCCTATTATCTGAAGGCCTTGAGCTATTACGAACAAATTGTCGATGTTGAGCGCGATGCAGAAATGACCAAATTGTCACTTGCCGCCTTTGAAGAATTGGTTCGCCGTTTTCCCAAGGGCGCTTATGCGCGTGACGGACAGTTGAAAATCGACCTGGCAAAATCACATCTTGCAGGCAAGGAAATGGCGATTGGCCGGTTTTATCTGGAGCGCGAGCAATATACCGCCGCGATCCGCCGCTTTAATATCGTTATCAAGGCCTATGGTACCACCAATCAGGTGCCTGAAGCCTTGTACCGGACTGCCGAAGCCTATTATGCGCTTGGCCTTTCCGATCAATCCGAGCGTCTTTATCAGGTTGCCCAATATAACTATCCGGAGTCTGTCTGGACAGAACGGCTGGCCAGTTTGCGTGCCGACCCAGAACAGCCCCCGGAAAAGGCTATGTTTGAGCGATCCATTGACGTGATTACCGATATTTTTAACTGACCATGCTGCAAAGCCTTACTGTTTCCAACATTGTCCTGATTGAGCAATTAACCTTGCAATTCGCACCGGGGCTGACGGTATTGACTGGCGAAACTGGCGCTGGCAAATCGATTCTGCTTGATGCGTTGGGGCTGGCGCTTGGCAGCCGCGCCGATTTTGGCCTGATCCGGCAGGGGCATGACCAAGCCCATGTCAGTGCCAGCTTTGCGCTTCCGGTAAATCACCCAGCATGGCAGCTTGTCGAAGAAGCCGGCATCATCCAAGAAGATGAGATCATCCTGCGTCGTCGCCTGAAAAGTGACGGCAAATCATCTGCCAGTATTAATGATATCCCCGTTTCGGTTGGGCTATTGCGGCAAGTTGGTGATTTATTGGTTGAAATTCAAGGCCAGTTTGAAGGGCGCGGCCTTTTGGATATTTCGACACATATGACGCTTCTGGATCGCGCTGCGGGGCATCGTGATTTACTGGCCAAAACCAAAGAGGGCTGGCAGCAATGGGATATCGCCCGCAAGGCGCTTGAGGCGGCGCGTGATGCGCTTGTCAAAGCCAAGGCCGAAGAAGACTGGCTTCGTGACGCGGTTGACGCGCTTGACCGGCTTGCCCCCGAAAATGGCGAAGAAGACAGCCTGATCTCCCAGCGAACCCTTTTGGCTAATGTCTCAAAAATCGGTGAAAGCCTGTCTTTGGCTGAAGATGTTGTTTTTGGCGAAATGGGAGCACAAGCAGGGCTTGGCCGTGCCTTGGCTGCATTGGAAAAGGTCGCACCGCTTGCTGGTGGCAAGCTTGATCAAGCGCTTGACGCATTGGCACGCGCTGATGCCGAACTTAGCGACGCAAACAGCGCCATTCAATCTGCCGGACATGCGCTTGAGGCCGATCCTAACCTGCTGCAACAGCTTGATGACCGGCTTCATGAATTGCGTCAACAGGCGCGCAAACATAATTGCGGCCTTGATGATTTGCCAGCAATCCACCAAACATTGGCAAACAGGCTTGCCGCTATTGAAGATTCATCTGGCATGCTTGGCAAGCTTGGTGAGACAGCACAAAAATGGCAGGATTACTATCTGGATATGTCACGCCAGCTTGATGCCAGCCGGAAAAAGGCGGCCATTAATCTTGATCAGGCCGTGCTTGCCGAATTGCCGCCGCTCAAACTTGATGGTGCGCGATTTACCACCACCATCACCCCGCTTGATGATGCACAATGGGGGCCGCGCGGCACGACCGCCGTCCGCTTTGAAGCCAGCACCAATGAAGGCATTAATGCAGGGCCAATTGACCGCATTGCCTCAGGTGGTGAATTAGCCCGCTTCTTGCTTGCGCTCAAAGTCTGTTTGGAAGAAAGCAGTCATCCGCGAAGCCTGATTTTCGATGAGGTCGATTCAGGTGTTGGCGGCGCTGTTGCCGCTGCGGTCGGTGATCGGTTATCCCGCCTTGGTGCCAGCACACAAACCCTTGTCATCACGCATTCACCGCAAGTAGCTGCCCGCGCCAACCAGCATTTGCGCATTGCCAAAACCGCCACTGATAGCGGCGTTGTTAGTGCCACACGCGCGTTAAGTGACGATGAAAGAACCGAAGAAATCGCGCGTATGCTGGCCGGCGAAACCGTCACCGCCGAAGCCCGAGCCGCCGCCGCCGCGCTGCTGGAGGGTTAGGCAATGACAAAACCCGCTTTCAGCCTTGGCACCGACGATCCCGCAAAGATGGATTCGGGCTCGGCCGCCACTGAACTGGCCGCCCTTGCCGCCGAAATTGCCCGCCATGACAAGCTGTATCATGGTCAGGATGCCCCTGAAATATCCGATGCAGACTATGACCGGCTGGTGGCGCGCAATCGCGCCATTGAGGCAGCCTTTCCGCTGCTTGTCCGGCCCGACAGCCCAAGCAGGCGCGTTGGCACTGATCTACCAGCCCAAGGCCAGTTTGGCAAAATTCGCCATGCCCGCCCAATGCTGTCGCTTAGCAATGGCTTTAGCGATGACGATATTGAAGATTTTGTCACAAGGGTTCGCAAATTTCTGTCTTTGTCCGACGCTGATCCTGCGCAATTTGTTGCCGAGCCCAAAATTGACGGCCTGTCGCTAAGCCTTCGTTACGAAAATGGCAAGCTGGTTCAAGCAGCAACGCGCGGCGACGGTGCCGAAGGCGAAGATGTCACCGCCAATGTCATGCAGATTGCCAGCCTGCCAAAACAGCTTTCCGGGTCACCGCCGGCAATTTTCGAGGTGCGCGGCGAAATGTATATGGATCGGCATGATTTTCTGGCGCTCAACACAGCACAAGAAACGAATGGGAAAAAGATTTTTGCCAATCCGCGCAATGCGGCCGCAGGATCACTTCGGCAAAAAGATGCCAGCATCACCGGCAAGCGCAATTTGAAATTTTTTGCCTATTCGATGGGCGAGACAAGCGCCCCCATTGCCGGAACCCATTGGGGGTTTCTGGCGGCGCTTCGTGATTTCGGATTTTCGGTAAATGATTTATCACACCGATGCGATGATGTTGCCGATTTGCTGGCCACCTATCAAATGATTGGTCGTCAACGCGTTGATTTGCCATATGATATTGACGGTGTGGTTTATAAAATTGACCGGCATGATTATCAGCAACGGCTTGGTCAGGTTGCCCGCGCCCCGCGCTGGGCAATGGCGCATAAATTCCCCGCTGAACAGGCCGAAACCGTGATTGACGCCATTGATATTCAGGTTGGCCGCACGGGCGCGCTTACGCCTGTGGCACGGCTTGCCCCCATTTCGGTTGGCGGAGTCATTGTCTCAAAGGCAACTTTGCATAATGAAGATGAAATCGCGCGCAAAGATATCCGGATTGGCGACCGCGTCATAATCCAGCGGGCTGGTGATGTGATCCCACAAATTGTCAGGGCGCTAAGTGACGCCCGCACAGGCAATGAGACCGTCTTTGATTTTCCTGAATCATGTCCGGTTTGCCATGCTGCCGCAATCCGGCCCGAGGGCGAAGCGGTGCGGCGATGCAGTGGCGGGCTGAATTGCGCCGCCCAGCTGTTTGAAGGGCTAAAACATTTTGTTGCGCGTGATGCCTTTGATATCGAAGGGCTTGGCGCCCGCCAGATCGAACAATTTATTGACCTTGGCTGGGTTCAAACACCAGCTGATATCTTCCAGCTTGGCGACAAATCAGCGGCCATGGCCGCGCTTGACGGCTATGGCGATTTATCAATCAAGAAATTGCTATCAGCCATTGCTGTTCGGCGCGAAATTGGCCTTGAACGCTTTATCTATGCGCTTGGCATAAGACAGGTTGGACAGGCAACGGCGCGTCTGTTGGCGCTTCATTACGGATCTGTCGAGGCAATGATGGCAGCGCTGAATCCCGATGCCAATCTTGACGCGGCGCATCAGGCGCTTGTCGAAATCGACCAGATTGGCGCGGCAATGGCTAATGACGTCACCGCCTTTTTCGGCAATCCTGACTTGTATCAATTGATTGTTGATCTTGTTGCAGAATTAACCATTTTACCGCCTGAGCGCCCTGCCGAAAACAGCGCGATTAGCGGCAAAACAATCGTGTTTACCGGCACCTTGACCCGCATGTCACGCGCCGAGGCCAAAGCCAAAGCCGAATCTCTTGGTGCCAAAGTATCAGGCACTGTTTCAGCAAAAACCGATTTTTTGATCACGGGTGCCGATGCCGGATCAAAAGCGCGCAAGGCAGCCGATCTTGGCATTACCGTTCTTGATGAAGATGGCTATTCGGCGCTGCTTGGCAACCAATAGCATCTTGCCACTATCGCCCTGCCAATATCGGGTAAATCTATAGCGGGCGGCAGGCGGCCTCTAACCATGATTTGGCCATTGGCGATAGATGTGGGTGTAATTGTTCGTAAACCGCGCGATGATAGCTGTCAATCCAGTCTATCTCGCCAGCATCAAGACGCGTTTTATCAATCAGACGGCGATCAAACGGGCAAAGAGTGATTGTTTCAAATTCCAGAAACCCGGTTTGTTTTACTGGTGTCACGACGATCAGATTTTCAATTCGAATGCCCCAATCACCTGTCTGGTAATAACCCGGCTCATTCGATAAAACCATGCCCGCTTCAAGCGCCACGTCACCGCGTTTGGAAATGCTGGCAGGCCCTTCATGAACCGATAAAACATGACCAACACCATGACCGGTGCCATGCGCAAAATCCAGCCCCACCGCCCATAGCGGCGCGCGCGCAATCGCATCTAGCTGTTTGCCATTCGTGCCCTCGGGAAATTTCGCCACGGCGAGGTGAATATGGCTTTGCAGAACATGGCTATAGGCCGCAACCGCGCCTTTGGGCGGCGTTCCAATCGCGATGGTACGGGTGATATCTGTTGTGCCATCACGGTAATGGCCACCCGAATCCAACAACAAAAGATCATCGCTTGCCAGTTCGCGATCTGCCCTCGCAATGGCCCGATAATGCACAATGGCGCCATTCGGGCCTGATCCGGCAATGGTGTTAAAGCTTGGTGCTAGAAACCCGTCTTGCTGTTGGCGAAACGCCAGTAATTTATCGGCAAGATCACTTTCGGTAATGCTAGAAGACGGAGTGGATACTACCTGATCAAGCCAGCATAAAAATTCAACCATCGCCGCACCATCACGCTGATGCGCGGCGCGAAACCCGCGCAATTCAGCCGATGTCTTGCGGGCTTTTTTGATGGTCAACGGACAATCGGCCTCAAATGTTTGCACACCGCTTGCCACAATCTGTTCAAACAGCATTTTGGGAAGGCTTGCGGCTTCAATCATCAAACGGCCATCACCCATATCACCAAGCATTGCTGGCAATTGGGTCAAAGGCGCAACGGTGATATCAGGCGTTAAAATCGGCTGAAGGCGCGATTGATCACCTAAAATACAAAGACCATCTTCGCGGTGATACAGCGCAAAACAGAGATTGACCGGCGTACAGGGCAAATCCCCGCCCCGCATATTCACCAGCCAATTCACCGAATCCACCCGCGTTAGCAGAACCGCAGCGCAATCTTTGTTATCAAGATAGGCGGCAAGATCATCGCTCTTTTCGGCAAGTGACTTACCGGCATTTTCAATCGGCATCTGCCAGCTTGCCGCTGGCGGCAAAGTCGGCCGATCATGCCATTGCTGATCAAGCAGGTTTTCGTGGTGACAAACAAGTGTTCCACCTGCCGCAAGAACCGATTTTTCAAAGCGTCTAAAGCCTGAAACCGTGACCAGCCTTCCATCAATGGCGATGATTGCACCATTGGCTAACCCCTCTGTTTTCAGCCAATCCTCGCATGTCACATCGGGGATTGTGTTGCAATCCCAATCGGCCGAATTGGTTTGTGCGGGCATTTGCAAACTATAGCGGCCATCACTAAACAGCCCCGCCCGATCGCCAAGCACCACCGCAAAGCCAGCCGATCCGGTAAATCCAGACAAATAGGCAAGCCGTTCATCACCGGCTGGCACTTCTTCGCCCTGATACATATCTTCGCGGCCAATAATCCAGCCATCTAATCCAGCCGCAGCCATTGCGCTGCGCAGCGTTTCTAACCGCTTGGCGCGGGTTTGATCCTGTTGGCTCACCGTCCACTCCATAATTGCGGCATTGTGCCTGCCGCCGATGGCCGCATGATGATTGTTGTCCAATCGCCAATACGAATTCGGTGCCACACACGAAGCCGCTGCTGCCGATAGGCCGCCTCAACTGCGGTTGCCTGCCCATTTAGAATACCTGACAAAATAAGCCAACCACCCTTGGCCAATCGCGGTGCAAGATCGGGTGCCATCCGGCATAGCGGCCCCGCCAGAATATTGGCAAGCACCAAATCATACGGTGCATGATTGCAAACAATGCGGCTGCCAAATCCTTGCGAAACGGCAAGCCGCATTTTTGCCGGTGCAATGGCGTTCAGCGCCCGATTATGCGCCGCAACCCAAACCGCAACCGGATCATTATCAGCCGCAATTGTCTGACAGGATGGCCAAAGCCGCGATGCCGCCATTGCCAGAATTGCCGACCCACAGCCCATATCGAGAACCCACCGTGGGGCAATCCGCCGGATCATTTGCATTGCGCGCAAACAGCCCTCGGTTGTCGGATGCGTTCCCGAGCCAAAGGCCAAGGCAGCATCAATCAACAAAGGCAGGCTCGCCGCCGGACGGGGCGTGGTGACATGACTTCCGTAAACCCAGAAACGGCCAATATGCAATGGTGGAAAGGCAGCACGATTTTCGGCAAGCCAGTCGCGCTGTTCAACCGGTGATATGGTGATTGGCACTGGGGTAATCGATTCATGCTGATAAAGCGGTGCCAGCATCTGATCAATCATGGCCGCATCAGGGGTGAAGGTGAACAGGGCTTCGATCTGCCAATCACCAGCATCATCGAGCTGGAAAGATGTGGCGGCGCTGTCCAAAAGCTCGCTAAAAACACCTTCAAAGGCAGCCATTGCCCGATCATCAAGCCGCGCCGGCAAGGTTAAAACGACGGATTGAAGCCCGGTCATGGCTTGCTCACAAATCCTGAAACGACCTTTTTATGGCCTGCTTTATCAAACGCAATCAATAGCTTGTCTCCATCAATTGTCAAAATATTGCCCATTCCAAATTTCTGGTGAAACACACGGTCGCCGATTGTAAATTCGGTCTTGTTATTGGCTGGTTCCCAATTGCCATCAGCCGGTTCGGCGCGGCGTGCCGCCATCCGTCGCCACCCCGCACCATAGCCGCCAGCACTATAATCACCAGCCCCATATCCGCCATTCGCGCCAAAGCCATTCGTACCCGACACATCACCAAGCCGCGCCGCGGTCACACGGCCAAGCCCCATGCCTTGTTCCATATCTTCAATAATATTTTCAGGCGGCAATTCCTGAACAAAGCGTGATGGAATTGACGATTGCCATTGGCCATGAATCCGCCGGCTATTGGCAAAGCTAATGAAAAGATCGCGCCGCGCTCGGGTGATACCAACATAGGCCAAGCGGCGTTCTTCTTCGAGACCAACAGTGCCATTTTCATCCATTGTGCGCTGGCTTGGGAAAATCCCTTCTTCCCAGCCGGGTAAAAACACCGCATCAAATTCCAGCCCTTTTGCCGCATGAAGCGTCATCAGCGTCACCTCGCCATGCTCAGGGTCGGCATCACCATCGGTAACAAGCGCGATATGTTCCAAAAATCCCTGAAGCGAGTCAAAATCCTGCATTGCATTGATCAATTCGGTCAGATTCTCCAGCCGGCCTTCAGCATCGGGTGATTTATCAAGCTGCCAAATTTGTGTATAGCCCGATTCATCAAGCACCATTTTGGCAAGATCCGCCTGATGCGTTGATCCGGCAAGATCGCGCCAACGTTTGATATCCTGCACAAAACTGCCAAGCGCGTTACGTGCCGCAGGACGCAATTCTTCGGTTTGCACAAGATCAATCGCCGCCGCCAAAAGCGGCTTGTCCGACGACCGCGCCTGAATATGAACCGCCTGCAAACTAGCCGTGCCAAGGCCGCGCTTTGGCGTATTGATAATCCTCTCAAACGCCAGATCATCGGCGGGTTGGGCGATAAGCCGCAAATAGGCAATGGCATCGCGAATTTCTGCGCGTTCATAAAACCGCGCACCAACCACCCGATAAGGAAGGCCAATCGCAATAAACCGTTCTTCAAATTCACGGGTTTGAAATCCGGCACGAACCAGAACGGCGATTTGCGAGAGATGAACGCCCTCTTTCATCATTGTTTCAATCTGGCTGGCGATATTACGCGCCTCGTCAGGCCCATCCCAATAGCCATTGACCCGCAGTTTTTCGCCGTCATCTGCCGATGTATATAAGGTTTTGCCAAGCCGCGTTTCGTTGTGCGCGATGATTTTGGACGCCGCTGCCAGAATATGGCCGGTTGACCGGTAATTTTCTTCAAGCCGAACCGTCTTGGCACCGATGAAATCGCTTTCAAAGCGCAAAATATTGCCAACTTCGGCACCACGCCAGC
>JADHOU010000005.1 GCA_016778825.1 Candidatus Puniceispirillum sp.
AATTTTTCACCGCAATCAGCATCGAAAATCACAATACTTGGTGCGGTTAAATCAATAATTCGATCCAGCTCTTCACGGCCATTGCGCGGATTTAGCGGAACCCATATTTTTCCAGCAGCATAGGTTGCAAGCCAGCCAAGAAGATGCTCGAAACTATTATAAGCGCAAATGCCAACACAGCTTTGCGGCGCGGGATCAATGGTCTGAAGTGCATTTGCCAGCGCATTGACCGAATAGGCAAGATCACCATAGGTGATTTTGCGCTGATCCGCCCCATCATTGATTTCAACGGCAATCCGATCTGGCCATCGTGCCGCCGATCGGAAAAAATTATCAATCGGCATCATGACATGAGACATTGTTAGGCCCTTTTAAAAAATACAAAATGACAAACGCCGAATTTCGACTTGCGGGCATGACTGAACCGGCAAAAGCCAAGCCCGTAAATCCAAATCAGCAAGTCCAATCACACGATTAAAATATAGCCGCCTAGCCCCCCAAGCGCGATTAAAAATAATCGCCTAAACAAATCTTGTGACAAACGCTGGCGAAGCCCAAGACCAATCTGCATGCCAATAAGCGCTGGCAATAACGCCGCCGCCGATAGGATGCCAAGCGATAAAGGCATCAAATCATGCCGGTATAGCGCCAATCCCAATGAAGCTGTCGAGGCGGCAAATAACATGCCCATCGCCTGCACAAGCGCATCACGCGGCAGGCCAATTGATTGCAAAAACATCACCCCAGGCACAAATAATGTTCCGGTCAATCCAGTCAATAACCCGTTTGCCGCCCCACAAACCGGCCCCAGAATTATCTCAAGGCGCGGTGATAATTGCGGCGGTTTTGTAATTAGGCCAGATATAGCATAAATCAGCAAAAGCGCCCCAAGACAGCGGTGCAAAAATTGTGTCTCGACAAGGGTTGAAAGCTGGGCACCGAGATGAACCATCACCACCGCCATCAGCAAAAACAGCCAAAGCCGCCGCCAAAGCGCGCCAATCTGACCGCCAGCCAATGCCTGCCAAACATTGGTTGCCAAAGATGGCATCACCAACAGCGCCATCGCGGTCGGCAAATCAACAATAATTGACAAAAGACCAAGACTAACCGTTGGCAAACCAAGCCCGACCATGCCTTTGACAAAACCGGCAAGGCAGAAAACCACGCCAACCATGATCAGCAAATGTGGATCAGTCATAATCATAATCCTGCTTTGCCGATTTTGGGGCGGTTTTGGCCGATCTTGCTGAAGATATCCGCTGACGATAAACGGGGCATGGTATCATTACCAAAGACTGGCAAGAAACAATCATAACAGCAAGGTTTCAATTGGGTAAAACAGGCGTTATCAATGCCTATTCGCCGCGGATCCTGATAATTGTTCGCCGGTTTTTAGCCCATGCTTCGGGCGATGTGCCACGCATGGCTGGCCGTTCCTTGCCAAAAGATTTGGTGGTGATCCGCCGCCGGTCGACACCCATACGGGCAAGCTGTTTGCGAACCGCTTCAGCGCGTTTGTGCCCAAGCGCGATATTATAATCGCGTGTTCCGCGCTCATCACAATGCCCCTCAACCAAAATTTGAACCGCCGGGTTGGATTTTAGATAATCGGCAACAAACAAAAGGCCTGACAGGGTTTGTTGACTCAGAACCGCGCTGTCATAATCAAAATAGCTAAGATAGCCATCAATTTTGACGTCAATTTTGGCCTGTTTGGTGGCGGCTTTCGTTGGTGCCTGCTCGGCTATCTGGTCTGATGTTTGGACTGATGTTTGGGCTGGGGCCACGTTTTCAGCTTTAGCAGGTGCTACGTCAGCTGGTGCAGCAGATGGTGTTACCGCAACCGGACAGGCGCGATCAGCCGGACAAGCAGGGCCATCTTCGAAAATCACGACGTTACAGCCGCTGAGCCATAGCCCGATAAAGGCGGCGCGCAATGTCCGGCAGATCATCATGATGGTTTACGCCTGTTTTCATTACCTTTGGTCTTCTTGCTAAAGTGATAACGACCCTGTTCGGATTTATGTAAGCCTTTGCCGCGGCTTTTTTGAAATTGCGCCATTATCAGCTTGTCGGTTTGCGGCAAGGCCGATAGCCTAAACAAGTGCGTATTTCACATGCGCAGCCGCAAGGCTGTTCATCAGCCAGATATCCCATTTGGTACAAATCACCGGAGCCAAAACCATGAATTTATTTCCCAAACTTCAACAACGCGGTGCAGAGCAAAATCCGATCCGGATTGGCATGATTGGCGCTGGTAAATTTGGCAGCATGTTTTTGGCGCAGGCAAACCGGCTTCCGGGTATTCATATTGTTGGCATTGCCGATCTCAACCCGTCAAATGCCCGCTCGAATCTTGCCTATATTGGCTGGCCAGCCGAAAAATACAATGCCGCATCGCTTGATGACGCGGTAAAAACCGGTACCAGTTTTGTCGGTGACGATTGGCAGGCCCTTGTCAGCCATCCGGCAATTGACATGATTATTGAATGTACAGGCGATCCGGTTGCCGCTGTCCATCATGTTATAACCGCTTTTCAAAATGGCAAAAATGTTATCAATGCAACGGTTGAAGCCGATGCTTTTTGCGGCGCAGGTCTCAATCAGACGGCGATTGAAGCGGGGGTTGTCTATTCGATGGCCTATGGCGACCAGCCGGCGCTGACCTGTGAACTTGTCGATTGGGCGCGGACATGTGGCTTTAAGGTGGTGGCGGCTGGACGCGGGCATAAATGGCTTGCCGAATATCGGTTTTCAACGCCTGAAACAATCTGGAATTATTGGGGGCTAACCGCCGAGCAAGCCGAGCGTGGCCGTTTAAATCCAAAAATGTTCAACTCATTTCTTGATGGATCAAAACCGGCGATTGAATCGGCAGCCATTGCGAATGCCACCGGCCTTGGTGTTCCGCAAAACGGGCTGGCTTTCCCACCAGGCGGTGTTGATGATATTGCAAATCTGATGCGACCAAAATCGGTTGGCGGGGTTTTAGAATCCGAAGGTCTTGTCGAGGTGATCTCATGCCTGACAGAAGATGGTGCCGAAATTCCGCATGATATCCGCAAAGGCGTTTGGGTCGCCATCGAAGCCGATAATGATTATGTGCGTAATTGCTTTGAAGAATATAAGGTCATCACCGACACAACCGGCCGCTATATGAGCCTCTATAAAAAATGGCATTTAATCGGGCTGGAGCTTGGCATGTCGGTTGCCTCAGTCGGGCTTCGCGGCGAGCCAACTGGTGCGGCTACCTGTTTCAATGCTGATGTGCCAACCATTGCCAAGACCGATCTTGGCACTGGCAGCATGCTTGATGGTGAAGGTGGCTTTACCATCTATGGCGGGGTGCGGCCTGCGGCTATGTCAGTCGCCAATCGCTATTTACCTTTGGGGCTTGCCAATCATGTCAAGCTGGTGCGGCCAGTCAAAAAGGATCAGCCCATTACGCTTGATGATGTTGAAATTGAAAAAACATCAACAGCCTATAAGCTGCGTGAAAAAACCATTGCCATGCTGGCGCTTTGATCAGCATGTGACCAGATAACATTGCCCCGAAATAGCAACAGCGTTAGAACAGATAATGAATAGAGGGACAGGCTTCCCCCAGTCAAACTGCGTCCGGCCTAGATACAGACTTGTCCTCTCTTTTTAGGCCTCTTAAATTTAAAGGAATTCCCAATGTCAGTTACTTTGGATCAAGCCCGTATCATCTCCGAAGCCGCCCTTGCTAAAGCGCGTGAACTCGGTCTGAAACCTATTAGTGTTGTCATTATGGATCCACGCACATCGCTTGTTGCCTGCTTTTCAGAAGAAGGTGTCAGCCAGATGCGGTGGCGCATTGCACAAGGCAAGGCAAATGCCGCAATCAAGCTTGGCTTGGGCACACGCGCATTGATGGCGCGTGCCGAACAGCAAGCCTATTTCATCCAAGCCATGAACGGGCTTGCCGATGGCGAATTTGTTCCTGTCCCTGGCGGTGTTTTGATTCGTGACGTCAATGGCAATTTGCTCGGCGCAATTGGCATTTCGGGGGATACATCAGATAATGACGAAGCAGCCGCCCTTGCGGGTATCGCTGCGGCTGGGCTGGTTGCCGAAACCGGCTAAGCGCGGCCTATCCCACCATAACCGCAATTGTGATTTGGCTCAGCCCTGAAAGGTTGAGCCAAATTCATCACGAAGGATATTTTTCTGCACCTTGCCCATCGCATTGCGTGGCAGTGAGTCAACAAGAATCAATTTGCGGGGCTGTTTGAATCGGGCAAGTGTTTTGCCAAGATCGACTTCAATCGCGTCTAGATCGACCGGTTGGTTGCCATCAGCAACCAGAATGCCGATCACGCTTTCGCCAAAATCAGGGTGCGGCGCGCCAATAACAGCGCTTTCCAAAACACCCGGCTGCTCATCGAGAACCAGTTCGATTTCCTTTGGATAGATATTATAACCACCCGAAATGATCAGATCCTTGTTACGGCCGACAATCTGTAAATAGCCATGCTCGTCAATTCGGCCAAGATCGCCTGTGATGAAAAACCCATCTTCACGCAGGTCCTCGCGGGTTTTTTCGGGCATGTTCCAATAGCCAACAAAAACATTTGGGCCCCGCACTTCGATCTGGCCAATATCTCCATCGGCAAGCGTTTCGCCATTATCCGGATTGGTGATTTTCATATCCACACCTGGAAGCGCCATGCCAACCGTACCGGCACGACGTTCGCCATCATAGGGGTTGGATGTGTTCATATTGGTTTCGGTCATGCCATAGCGCTCAAGAATGCGGTGCCCTGTCCGGCTTTCAAATTGGATATGGGTTTCAGCCAGCAAAGGCGCGCTTCCTGAAATGAAAAGTCGCATATGGCGGGTTAGATCAGGCGTCAGCCGGGGATCATCAAGAAGCCGTGTATAGAAGGTTGGGACACCCATCATCGAGCTTGCCTTTGGCAGCGCATCAATCACCATATCAGCCGAAAATTTCGGCAAGAAGATCATGCTTGCCTTGGCCAGAAGGATAATATTCGTCGCAACAAACAAACCATGTGTATGGAAAATCGGCAGCGCATGAAGAAGCACATCATCCGCATCAAACCGCCATTCACCAATCAAGGTTTTGGCGTTTGACAAAAGGTTGTTTTGCGTCAGCATCGCGCCTTTTGACCGGCCGGTGGTCCCTGATGTGTATAGAAAAGCTGCCAGATCATCAGCGCCGCGAGGCACAGTGACAAATATGTCGCTTGCGGTTGCCGCACGATCGGCAAAACTGCCGCTGCCATCAGCATTCAGCCGTTCAAGGACTGCGCCATGCTCGCTTGCCACCGCCGCAAGGTCAAAATACTGATCAGCAACGACAAGCTTGGCACCTGAATCGCCAACAAAATAGGAAACTTCGGCTGGCGTATAGGCCGTATTCAACGGCAGGAAAATTACCCCTGATTGAACACAGGCGGCGTAAAGTGCCAGCGCTTCGGCAGATTTTTCAATCTGCGCTGCCAGCCGGTCACCAACATCAAGCCCGATTGACTGGATGACATTCGCAAATCGTGCTGTTTGCCGCAAAAAACTGTTGTAGGATTGCTCTGACCCATCAGCAAAAATTAAAAATGGCTTTTGTTCACCTTGATGGCACCCAAACAAGCGGTCATACAGTAAATTCGACATGAAAATTTCCTACAATAAAGTAACGTCAGCAGCAAACCGCTATGTAGCGCGGTCAGTAATTTCGATTTCGGCAGCCAGCGTTTTTACCGATTTTTCGGCAATCACCGTTTGCTGATTGGCAAAAGCTTCATGATTTTCACTGATCCGGGACAGATCATAGCGATAATTTACCATGACGCCACAAGATTGCGCCATGCCGTTTTTCGACTTGTCAGCATTAGCATGAACCGCGCCAACAAGCGCCCCATTATTCAGATGGAACCGCGCCACCGGATCACGCGGCTTGCCGTTATGATGCTTGGCATTCAGCAGATAATGCGCGGCCAATTGCCTATGGGTTTCAGCCGTGGCATCGGCATCAAAATTGCCAGTTTCACGAAGCCACTTTGCCAGCCCTGGAATTGGCGATAGGGTGACAAAATTACGGATTTGTGGCAATTCACGTAGCAAATGCTGAACCACGGTTTTGATCAATGAATTGCCAAAGGAAATGCCAGCAAGACCCGCCTGACAATTCGAGATTGAATAAAAGGCCGCCGTATCAGCCTTTTCAGCCGCCATCACATCGCGGTTTTCAAGAAGAACGCTTTGAATCGAATTTGGTGTTCCTTTGGTCAACGCCACCTCGACAAAGATCAGCGGTTCATCAGGCATTGCCGGATGGAAAAACGCAAAACAGCGGCGATCTTCAGGCTGCAACCGGCGACGCAAATCATCCCAATTTTCAATCTCGTGAACCGATTCATAGGTGATGATCTTTTCCAGAATATGCGCCGGACTTGACCAATTGATCGGCCGCAAAACAAGGAACCCGCGGTTAAACCATGATACAAACAAATGTTTGAAATCGACATTCAATTTGCCAAGATTGGGGTTTTCGGGAAGAAACCGAATCAAATCTTCGCGCATTGCCACCAATTTGGCTGTGGCGTCATGGGTTTGGTTCAACCGGCGAATTAATTGCAATCGGGCAGGCTCAACCGCAGCCGTCATCGCTTCATAGTTTTTGGCAGATGGCGCGTCCTGATAGGCCTTGATTGCCGCAATCGCAACCTCGGCAGGAACATCCATGTCATTTGCCAGAAGCGAGAACCACGCCAGCTTGCCGGCATCATCAAGATCGGCATAGCGGTCAAGAATCAATTGCGCAAGCGACATGCCCGACACATCGCCGCGGCTTGATAATAATGCCTGACATAAGGCGTCAATTGGCTTGTTATCATCTTCAACGCGGTTCGCAAGGCCAAGCTTGCGATCAAACAAGCTAGACAGGATATCAGCAAAAAAGCTCACTAGTTTTATCCTTCAATTTTCAATGGCAAAAAAGCCGGTTAAGTGCTGACGAAATGCCGAGCCTTTAGCGGATCACAGCTCGTGGACTGCCAGCTACAATATAAGCCGCCAGCTTCACCATCACAAGGCAAAGACGGCATGGTCATATGGGGGAAATCGCTAAAGAATAGGTGACAGATTAAAGTTGCCACCGCGACAACTACAGACCCCTGTTGCCTGATCATTCTCAAAAGAAAGTGACGTCATAAAGGCGCGATCAAACTGACGCTTGACGCAGGCAGCATGCGCTTTTTGTTGAACCGAAACGAGCGGTGCCAGCACCGCTGCACAATCAGTTTTCCTGTGATAGGATTAAGCTGGCAAAGCAGGTTTCATATTGGATGAAATGGGCGGTTTTGGACTGATTGGCGTGCACGCCCCTATCAGGCTAAAAAGAACCAGTCCAGCAGCGATATAGGTTTTATTATTTTGCATGCGAACCACGGCCTCCCTCTCACCTTTTGTTTAAAAGGTACCGGCCATAATAAACGAGGTCAATTTCGGAATGGATAAGACCAAAATATCATGGCAGATCGCCGCGGCTACCATGATCCGTTTTACCCCAACGCCGCCAAAGCCGAATCAAGATCAGCAATCAAATCGATTTTATCCTCTAAACCAACTGACAGCCTTATATGCGATTGTGTGATGTTCAGGCTGGCTCTGTCAGGATCGCTCAAATTGGCATGCGTTGTAGTGAAAGGATGACAGGCAAGCGATTTTGAATCACCAAGATTATTTGAGATATCAATCAGCGTAAGCGCATTTAAAAAGCGAAAGGCCGCCGCCTGATCCCCATCAATTTCAAAGGCAAGCATATTGCCAAAACCACTCATTTGTCGTTTCGCAAGATCATGTTGCGGATGGCTTTCATGACCCGGATAGCTGATTGATTTCACCTTTGGATGATTATGCAGAAATGCCGCCACATGCGCCGCATTTTCAGTTTGCGCAGCAACTCGAAGCGGCAATGTTTCAAGTGATTTCAGCATCACCCAAGCATTAAAGGCGCTGATGGCAGCGCCGGTTTGGCGGTAAAAAGGTAAAAACACATCTTCGACAAAGCTGGCCTTGCCAAGAACCGCACCTCCAAGTAACCGACCCTGACCGTCAATATGTTTGGTGGTTGAGTAAATAACGATATCAGCCCCCAATTCCAACGGCTTTTGATAAAGCGGCGAAGCAAAAACATTGTCGACCAGAACAAGCGCGCCAGCATCATGGGCAAGATCACAAACCGCGGCAATATCGACAAGTTCAAGAACCGGATTTGACGGGCTTTCCAAAAATACCAGCTTGGCAGGCGTTGCCAATGCGGCTTTCCATGCCGCAAGATCCGTGCCGTCAATCAGCTCGGTTTTCACCCCCCATTTTGGCAGGATTTTTGTCAAAATTGCATGGCAGGCTCCAAAAAGCGCCCGGCTAGCCACAACACGATCACCACTTTTAAGCTGGCATGCCAAGGCACCAAACACCGCCGCCATGCCGGTTCCGGTCGCGCGGCAAGCCTCGGCACCTTCAAGAAGTGCCAATCGCTGTTCAAACATTTTGACCGTTGGGTTGCCATAGCGTGAATAGACAAATGTATCAATTTCATCACGAAACGCCGCCGCCGCCTGTTCAGCCGAGTCATAGACAAAGCCCGAAGTCATATACAGCGCTTCTGAGGTTTCACGATTTTCAGAGCGATGCTGGCCACCACGAACCAGTTTTGTGGCGATTTGATAATCCTTATCAGTCACTATGACGCGTCCTGTTTCAAGGCTTGATGGTCTTGGATCATATCCGGCAGAATCACCGCCTGACCCACAATCCGATTGCCATTATCCATAACCATAACCGGATTGCCGTATAAAATGTAACCTTCGGCAAGAACGTCAGAAACACGCTGACAAAAGGCGGCGTCATCGACACCACTTAAAAAGCGATATGATTTTTTCATGTTGGAAATCCTAACAACCTTCATTTGTGATGCAATCACCGCTGAAATATCACAATTGCGAAGGTTTAATCCTTTAGGCCAATAAGGTCAATCGCGCGGGGCATGCTTACTCAAAATACGTTGTAATGTGCGGCGGTGCATTCTTAACCGGCGCGCCGTTTCCGATACATTGCGTCCGCATTGTTCATAAACGCGCTGAATATGCTCCCAGCGCACCCGATCCGCGCTCATTGGATCTTGTGGTGGTGGTGGCATTTCATCGCCTGATTGCGTCAATGCTGCGGTGATTTGATCAGGATCGGCCGGTTTTGGCAGATAATCCAACGCGCCAGCTTTGACCGCTGCCACCGCCGTGGCGATATTGCCAAAACCGGTAAGCATCACGATTCGGCAATCGGCACGCTTTTTTCGCAATTCTTGAACCAAGGTCAGGCCGGTGCCATCTTCAAGCTTCATATCAAGAATGGCATAGGCAGGTGGGGTTTTACGCACCATCTCGACACCTTCTTGAACGGTGCCAGCATCCATGACCTCAAATCCACGCACTTCCATGGCACGACGTAACCGGCTGCGAAGTGGTGCATCATCATCAAGAATCAGTAATGTTTTGTCCGTCACAGCTATGCCCACCTAACCAATTTATCAATCTTCCAACCAAATGCCGCATCTGTTATAAGGCTGAACGCGGCACCCTTAATTCAACCAGCCCACCGCCGCCAGCCGCATTGCCAAACTGCACCGAGCCACCGATCGATTCGAGCAGGCTTCGCGCAATAAAGAGGCCAAGGCCACGATGCCCACCTGTTCCTTTGCGGCTACTATTCCAGGGCCGGCCCGCCTGCGCCAGAATCGAAGCCGAAAATCCCGGGCCGTCATCCCGAATTTCAATGCGAATATCATCGCTTACCCAATCTATATGGATATTGACCTCACAAACTGCAAATTGTTTGGCATTTTGTAATAGATTTTCCAGCGCATGAAGCCATTCAGGGCGGTGTTTCACCACTGGAATTTCAAGATCATCTGTGCCGCTATTGGTAACGACAAAATTAATCGCGTCGCTGCCAAGCCGCTGATAAATCACTTCATCAACGAGAAGCGTTACTGGCACTGGCGGTTCTTCGGCAATGGCGCGGCGACCCTGAACCACATCAAGCTCGCTGAGAATCACACGGCAACGTTCGATTTCGGCACGAAGAAGCTGGATATCTTCATAAATCGGATCATCCGGCGAAATGTCGCGCGCCAGTTCATGGCCAATCACGGTAATCGTATTTAATGGCGATCCAAGCTTATGCGCTGCCGCAGTTGCCAAAGAGCCAAGCGCGCGCACTTGCTGTTCTTCGGCAATGGCCAATCTGGCTTCGGTCAATGCGGTCGATAAGCGGCGCGCATTTGAAGCAACCCACCATGTATATCCCCCCAGAAAACAGCTTGATAAAATCAACGCCATCCAAACCCCAGCAAGATAATAGGGCGGAAATTCAACCGTCGCTTGCCATGCAAGCGGATGATTGAAAAAAGCCAGAAAACTGACCGAGGCGGCAACCAAACCAATCAACATCAAGGTTGATTTGCGCCGCAACACGGCCGCCGATACCACCACCGGCGCCAGAATCATAACTGAAAACGGATTTAACAAGCCGCCTGTCAGATAAAGAAGCGCTGCTAGCTGCACCACATCAAACCCAAGCGCAAAGGAATTATGCCCTTGGCGTTGACGGCTTTGCGGGCTTCCCATGATTTGCCACAGATTCACCACTACTGACAGGCTGATCACAAACAATGCTGGCAATAATGGCAAATCAAGGCGCAAAAACAGATGGGTGAATAAAAGCGCTGCGCCTTGGCCAATGATCGCCACCCACCGGATAGTCAAAATCACCCCAACATCAATGGTGCTGTCAAAACCGGCATCGGCATCTTTGTAATATTGCCGAATCATCATGATATGTCCTTTATTTTTGCCGGTTTCTAGCCAGCATTAGACATCAAGATTGGCCACCCGAAGCGCATTTTCCTGAATGAAGTTACGCCGCTCTTCAACCGCTTCGCCCATCAGGGTCGAAAAGGTATTATCGACTTCGTCTTCTTGCTCGATTGTCACTTGCAGCAAAATCCGCTGTTCAGGATCAAGCGTTGTTTCCCAAAGCTGGCTTGGATTCATCTCGCCAAGACCCTTATAGCGCGAAATTTGTGCGCCTTTGCGGCCAGTCTGGAAAATGAGCTGCGATAATTCTGATGGGCCATTAATGGTAATCTGCTTGTTGGCATATCGCAAACCGGCAGGCTTGCCATAAATGGTTTGCAAATGGGTTGCCGCCTCATCCAACCGGCGCGCTTCACCAGTTGCAACGATGCGCCGATCAATAACATGGTGTTCGGTAATCCCCCGAAGCCGCCGTTGAACGACAATTGCAGGGCCATTATCGGTTTGGTCAATCATGCCCGACCAGCCTTTTTCAAGACTATCCGCCTTGGCCTCAAGCCGGTTGGCAAGATCCTCAGCAGCCTTGGCATCATCCAGCATCGCCGGATTGATCAAACCAGCAATTGCGGCCTGTTCAATCACATCCCGATTACCAAGCTGGCGACCAACCGTTTCAATAAGGCGGCTTGTCGCCACCGCCAGATTGGCAACATCGACAAGATCGGCACCAGCCATCTGATTGCCATCAGCGGTGATCAGAACAGCATCTTTCAAGCCAGCATCCATCAAATAGATGTCAAGCTCGCGCTGGTCTTTTAGATAGACTTCAGATTGACCGCGCTTGGCACGAAACAAAGGTGGCTGGGCAATGTAAAGATAGCCTTTTTCAATCAAGGGTCGCATATGGCGGAAAAAGAAGGTCAAAAGCAATGTGCGGATATGGCTTCCATCAACATCCGCATCGGTCATAATGATGACTTTGTGATAGCGGATTTTTTCAACATCCATGTCAGCATTGCCAACACCCGCACCGAGCGCGGTGATCAGCGTGCCAATTTCAACCGACGACAGCATTTTATCAAGCCGCGCCCGTTCAACATTCAAGATTTTGCCGCGAAGCGGTAAAATGGCCTGATTGGCACGATCACGCCCCTGTTTTGCTGATCCGCCAGCCGAGTCACCCTCAACCAGAAAGACTTCAGATTTTGCCGGATCACGTTCCTGACAATCAGCCAATTTTCCCGGAAGGCTGGCAATATCCATAACCCCTTTACGTCGTGTCAGATCACGCGCCTTGCGCGCCGCCTCACGTGCGGCTGCCGCTTCATAGGCTTTTGACACAATGCGCTTGGCATCGGCGGGATGTTCTTCAAACCATTGCGTCAAGCAATCGGCAACAGCATTTTCCACCACTGGCCGAACCTCAGACGAAACCAATTTATCTTTGGTCTGTGATGAAAATTTAGGATCCGGCACTTTGACCGACACAATCGCTGTTAAGCCTTCGCGCGAATCTTCACCGGTTAGCTGCACCTTTTCCTTTTTGGCAATGCCGCTTTGCTGAGCATAATTATTAACCACGCGCGTCATCGCCCCACGGAAACCGGCAAGATGCGCACCGCCATCACGTTGCGGGATATTATTGGTAAAGCAAAGCGTGTTTTCATGGAAAGAATCTGTCCATGCCAATGCCAGTTCAACCGTAATATCGTCACGTTCGCTATTGGCGATAATCGTGGGGTGAAGTGAATTGCGTGACCGGTTCAGATATTCAACAAAAGCCAACAGGCCGCCATCAAAATAAAATTCAGATACGGCACCATCAGCGATGCGTTCGTCGGCGAGCCGAATCCGAACGCCGCTATTCAAAAACGCCAGCTCGCGAAGCCGGTGTTCCAAAATGCTAAATTCAAAATTAATATGCGCAAAAATTTCGGTCGATGGCATGAAGGTAACATGCGTGCCACTCTGACCAACAGCGTCACCCACGATTTTCAACGGCCCAGCAGCTTCGCCCATTTTGAAGGTAATCTGATGCTGCTTTTCATTACGGAAAATCACCAATTCCAGCCATTCAGACAAGGCATTCACAACCGAAACGCCAACGCCATGAAGGCCGCCTGAAACCTTGTAGGAATTATTGTCAAACTTACCGCCAGCGTGAAGCTGGGTCATGATGACCTCGGCTGCTGAAACGCCTTCTTCGGTATGGATATCAACCGGAATCCCGCGGCCGTTATCAGTAACCGTTACCGACCCATCAGCATTCAGCTTTACAATGACAATATCGCAATGACCGGCAAGCGCCTCGTCAATGGCGTTATCAACCACCTCATAAACCATGTGATGAAGGCCTGACCCGTCATCGGTGTCGCCGATATACATTCCCGGGCGTTTGCGCACCGCATCAAGACCGCGAAGGACCTTGATCGAATCGGCACCGTAATCTTCTTCTGCGATCGGGGTTTCATCGTCAGTCATTATATCACCTCAAAGATTGGTGTTTCGCCAGCAATCTTTGCTGGCAAAATCTTCACAAATTGTGCTGTTTTCGAAAGCTCTTTAAATTGTCCGTCATCGGTACCACTGTACCAGCATTGGCCACCAAGCGATTGCACCGCGTCAAACAGCGCACTGCGCCGTTTGGCATCAAGATGCGCCGCAACATCATCAAACAACATAACCGGCACCCGCCCAAGTCGCCGATCCTGCAATCGGGCATGCGCCAAAATCACCGCAATCAGCATGGCCTTTTGCTGTCCTGTCGATGCCCGATTTGCCGGCACCTGACTGGCAAGATGCAAAGCCTGAAACTCACTAGCATGCGGGCCGGGCATGGCAAGATCACCATTCAGCCTTGCCGTACGGGCGGCGAGCATCAATTGATCCTCAACCGCAAGCGCAGGCATATCCGATAACCAGTTTTCAGTATTGCCGCCAAGCAATAGCTCAACCCCGGGAAAGCCAAACCAGCCACACGCCGCTTCTTGGTTTAACGCCTTGATCAGTGATTGCCGCGCAGCAGTTACCGCCACCGCGGTTTCGGCAAGAATCGATTCAAGCGCGCTGAACCATGAATCATCACCACGTTGTTCGGTTAGCAGATGCGCGCGTTGGCGAAGCGCCTTTTCATAGCGCGACATGCGGCCAATATGCGTCGGATCAAAAGCAATCACCAGCCGGTCAATAAAGCGCCGCCGCGCCGCTGGACTATCCAGAAAAATACCATCCATCTGCGGGGTCAGCCATGACACTGCCAAACGGCTGCCAAGATCGGCTTGCGAAACCGTCACACCTTCAAGACGCATGATCCGGTTGCCTTGTTTTGCCGATGGCGGAACGCCTGTGCCAATTTGCACAGTGCCATCTTCATTTTCCAGCGTGGCCGCAACAGCCCAATCAAGCCGATCAGCATCATCATTATCAGCAATGCCGCATGCAATTTCAAAACCGCTTGCCCGATAAGCCAGATGCTCAGTTCTGGAGCGCCGCATACCGCGCCCGGGTGCCAGCAATGACACCGCTTCTAATAGATTAGTTTTACCAGCACCATTATCGCCAAGAATCACCAATTGACCGGCATGGATGGTTAGATCAGCTTGTTGGTAATTACGGAAATGATCCAGTTTTAGACGCGACAGCCAACTGCGTTTAGAAGCATTCGCATTATCAACCTCAAGGGCAACAACCGGCTTTATCTTTGGCAAAACGCTAGTCAAATGTCACTCACACGCGCATTGGCATCAAAACAAACAAGCTTGCTTCATCACCCGGGGCGCGCACCAAACTTGGCGACCCCTGATCAGCCAGCGCAAATTCAACCAAATCGCTATTGACCTGACCGGCAATATCCAACAGATAACGCGCGTTAAAGCCGATTTCCATTTCAGGGCCATCATAGCTAACTTCCAATTCTTCGGTCGCGCTTGAGGCATCGGTATTGCTGGCAGACAAGGTTAAAACACCTGACTTTAGACCCATTTTGACCGACCGCGACTTTTCCGAAGCGACTGTCGATACACGATCAACCGCAGCGGAAAAAGCGCTGACATCAACCTGCATGATACGGTCATTTCCAACCGGAATAACACGCGTGTAATCAGGGAATGTACCATCAATCAATTTGCTGGTCAGGCGCACAACGCCAAACCGGAATTCAGCCCGTGTTTCGGACAGGCCGACAAGAACATCACCATCAAAATCATCAAGCAGCTTACGCAATTCACTAACGGCTTTGCGTGGCAAAATAATTGACGGCATTTGCGCGGCACCTGACGGCAATGCCTGACGAGTCATCGCCAAACGATGCCCATCGGTTGCCACGGCGCATAATTCACCGGACTCGGCCTTGTGAATATAAATACCATTCAGGTAATAGCGCGTCTCTTCAGTCGAAATGGCAAATCTTGTGGCATCGATTAAATCGCGCATATCAGCGGCGGTAAGCGAGAAATTCACCGGCAATTCATTGCTGCTGATCGCCGGAAAATCTTCAACCGGCAAGGTTGGTAGCCGAAAGCTAGAGCGTCCGGCGCTAACCATGGCATGGCCGTCATTGACCGCGATTTCAACCTCGGCACCATCGGGCAATTTACGAGCAATGTCATAGAGCAGATGCGCCGACATGGTGGTTGTGCCGGATGTCATCACCGAACAACCAACTTCGGTGGCAATATCCATATCCATATCGGTTGCAGTTAGCGATAATTCACCCCCTTCGGCACGAAGCACGACATTGGCGAGAATGGGAATTGTATTGCGCCGTTCAACAACGGATTGCACATGACCCAGGGGCCGCAATAAGCTTATACGATCAATGGTCAGTTTCATCAGCTTTCTCTTCTTTAAGGGCAGTTGTCGTATTTTACGATGCCGGTTTCCTACCAATCCACGCTATCTACAAAATATAGCATGAGATTAACAAACAAGCATCAAAATATTGAATTTTTGCCGATTTGCGCCCGACATGGCGCAAAGCCGGATTCGTCCACGAAAAAGGCCGAATCCTAGCCCGCTAAAATCGATTTTAACAGCTGCACGTCTTCGGCAAGCTGACCATCACTTTTTGACAATGATTCGATGGTTTTGACAGCATGCATCACCGTCGTATGGTCACGCCCGCCAAATTGCCGCCCGATATCAGGATAGGATAGCGAGGTCAGGTTTTTTGCAAGATACATGGCCACCTGCCGTGGCCGCGCAATATCGCGTGACCGCCGCGCCGAGAACATTTCGCTAACCCGAACATCATAGTGGGCGGCTACGCGTTTCTGAATCGCATCAACACTGACCTGACGGCTACTTGCACGAAGCAGATCAGCCAGTAATTCAGCCGCACTTTCAATGGTGATTTCCCGGCCAACAAGCATGGCATGCGCCAAAATGCGGTTTAACGCTCCCTCGAGTTCGCGAACATTGCTGACAATGCGATGCGCCATGAACTCCAGCACTTTATCGGCAATTTGCACCGGTGCCTGTTCGGCCTTTGACTGCAAGATGCCAAGCCGCAATTCATAATCGGCAGGATGGATATCAGCCACCATGCCCCAGCCAAGGCGCGAACGAAGCCGCTCTTCCATACCTTCAAGATCGGTTGGTGACTTATCGGCTGAGATGATAACTTGGCGCCCATCTTCGACAAGCGCATTAAATGTATGAAAAAATTCTTCTTGGGTTGAATCTTTGCCGCTGATGAATTGCACATCATCAATCATCAAAACATCAACCGAACGGAATTGTTCTTTAAATGACATCGTATCGCGAAAGCGCAAAGCGCGAACAAAGCGATACATGAATTTTTCAGCCGACAGATATAAAACCTTGCGCGACGGTGATTGCTGGCGGATATGCCAGGCAATGGCATGCATAAGATGCGTTTTGCCAAGACCAACCCCGCCATAGAGAAATAGCGGGTTAAAGGCCACTTTCTCGCTTTCGGCGGTTCGACGGGCAACGGCAAAAGCCAGCTCATTTGGCTTGCCAACAACAAAATTTGCAAATGTATAGCGCGGATCAAGTCCCGCCATCAGATCATCACGCCCTTCGGTTGGCGATCCGGTGATCACCGAATGCGCCATAGCTAGTGCATGTTTCTGCTCGCTTAGCCGATGCGGCTGGCCACTGCGGACGCGGTTGCTGGCAAGCCGCACTTCAACATGCCGAATCGACGGTGATACATCATTGAATTCAGCCGCCGAGATAACCCGCAACCGATCGGCATATTGGCTGCTGACACGTTCACGCGCCAAAGTTGATTCGGCCTCAAGGGTCAAAGTGCCGTCTTCAAGGCGGCTAATACGCAAAGGCTTGATCCAGTGACGCCAAGCGGCATCACCAATATCTTTTCGCATACGCAGATTTACCCGGCCCCAACAGGCCTGTATTGCCTGATCTTCGCTGGCGGTTGATGCCGGCGATGCTGGTGGGGCTGATGTTGTATTGTCTCGCCCGCTGCTATCTTGTGGATAAGAGGCTGGCTTTGTATCGGAATTGTTCGACATATCACCAGACATCTGCACAGCCTCCAACGGGTTTCGGTTAATTTTGCCCTAATTGGAGGTTGGCTAAGCAGCGGATGCTGCGCCCGGAACCCACTTCAAGGATTAACATACAGTAACGATTTTTTTGCCCTTGTTGCAAGAGACCAAAGCCCATCAAA
>JADHOU010000006.1 GCA_016778825.1 Candidatus Puniceispirillum sp.
GATCTGCACCCTCAGGATACTTGGAACGAAGATCTTTACCCTCAAGATGTCCACCAAAGTGGAATGGCAAGAAGGCAACACCCTTAGCAACACGCTCAGTAACCTGAGCCATCACCTTGATCTGCGCACCTTCAGGTGTTTTAACCCACACCATATCTCCGTCACGGATATTCTTTCCGTTGGCATCGAATGGATTCATCTCAACAAACATGTCCTGCTGCAATTCTGCAAGCCATGGGTTTGAACGGGTTTCGTCACCACCACCTTCATATTCGACAAGACGACCAGAGGTCAAAATCATCGGATAAGCAGCCGTGTGGTCTACATCCTGGATCGACTTATACAAAGTCGGCAGACGATATAGCTTACGGTCTGAATAGGTTGGATAATCGGCGACGAGATCACGACGTGATGTGTACAAAGGCTCACGATGTAGCGGAATTGGATCTGGGAATGTCCAGACCTTTACCCGTGCTTTCGCGTTACCAAATGGCGCACAACCATGCTTGATCGCAACCCGCTGGATACCACCTGAAAGGTCAACCTTCCAGTTAGTCTTGTCACCAGCGACTTTTTCGATTGCCGAACGCTCATCTGCGGTAAGGTCGCCGTCCCAGCCGAGCTTTTTCAGCATACCCATAGTAAACTCTGGGTAACCGTCCTTGATTTCGGACCCAACAGGATAGGAACCTTCAGCCAACAGGTTGTTGCCTTCATGCTCCACACCGAAACGGGCGCGGAAACACAGACCACCTTCAGCTACGGGCTTTGAGGTGTCATACAACAAAGGTGTACCTGGATGGCCCATCTCTGCAGTACCCCAGCAAGGCCAAGGCAGACCGTAATATTCACCGTCGAGCTCGCCACCTACGGCCTGCAGTGATGTTCTGTCGAACACGTGCTGGTTAGCCATATGCGCTTTCAAACGCTCTGGTGACTGGCCAGTGTAACCGATTGTCCACATTCCACCGTTAAATTCACGGGTCACGTCTTCAATCAACGGTTCATCATTGGTCACTTTGATCTTACGGAACATTTGGTCAGCAAAGCCAAGTTTCTTGGCAAACTTATACATGATTGTATGATCAGGAAGTGAGTCGAATGAAGGCTCGATGACCTTTTCCCGCCACTGAAGTGAACGATTTGACGCAGTTACAGACCCATAGGTTTCGAACTGTGTCGTTGCTGGCAGTAGGTAAACACCATCTGTACGATCAGACAAGACAGCAGAAACAGTTGGATATGGATCAACCACGACCATCAGATCGAGTTTTTCCATTGCCGTCTTCATTTCCTTCATACGTGTCTGTGAGTTTGGAGCATGACCCCAGAACACCATCGCACGTAGATTGTCTGGCTGATCAATGTTTTCTTTGTCTTCAAGAACACCGTCAATCCAGCGCGACACAGGAATGCCACTTGAATTCATAAGGTTCTTAGACTTGCCGTCTTTACCCTTGATTGATGCAAAGCGGCCTTTCAGCCAATCAATATCCTCGCCCCAGACGCGCGCCCAATGCTTCCAGGCACCAGCTGACAGACCATAATAGCCAGGCAGTGAATGAGAAAGAACGCACATATCTGTGGCACCTTGAACATTATCATGGCCCCGGAAAATGTTTGCACCACCGCCGGCAGTACCCATATTTCCAAGTGCAAGCTGGAACGCACAATAAGCTCGGGTGTTGTTGTTCCCGTTTGTATGTTGCGTGCCTCCCATACACCAAATGAAGGTGCCTGGACGGTTATTTGCCATGATTTTGGCAACACGCTTTAGCTGCGAACCAGGAACACCGGTCACACGCTCAGTTTCAGCTGGATTCCATTTTTTGACTTCGGCAATAACATCTTCCATGCCGTAAACACGCTGGCGAATAAATTCTTTATCCTCCCATTTGTTGTCAAAAATGTGCCACATGATGCCCCAAATAAGCGCAACATCTGAACCTGGACGGAAGCGAACATATTCATCAGCATGGGCTGCTGTCCGCGTAAAGCGGGGATCACAAACAATCACAGGTGCATTGTTTTGTTCTTTTGCTTTTAGAACATGCATCAGCGAGACAGGGTGCGCTTCGGCAGGGTTACCACCAATAATGAAAATGGCTTTTGAATTGTGCATATCATTATAGGAGTTAGTCATCGCGCCATAGCCCCAAGTGTTCGCAACACCGGCAACTGTGGTTGAGTGACAAATACGAGCCTGATGGTCGCCGTTGTTTGAACCCCAATAAGCATAGAGCTTGCGGAACAGATAAGCCTGTTCGTTATTGCTCTTTGCAGATCCAAGCCAATAAACTGAGTCAGGGCCAGATTTCTCGCGGATATCGAGCATCTGGTCGCCAATCTCATTAATGGCATCATCCCAGCTCATCCGTACCCATTTTCCACCAGTCAGCTTCATAGGGTATTTCAGGCGACGCTCGCCGCTTGCTGTTTCACGGACTGAAGAACCTTTAGCACAATGGGCGCCAAGATTGATTGGGCTATCCCAACCAGGCTCTTGCCCAGTCCAAACGCCATTTTGCACTTCAGCAATTACGGTACAACCGACCGAGCAATGAGTACAAACTGACTTTTTAATTACCGCAGCTGCTCCAGAAACTGAAGCCTTTGCCGGGGTCACATTTGACCCAACCAATGCTGCGGCGGTTGCCAAACCTCCAATAGCAAGACCTGAACCACGCAAAAATGCGCGGCGGTCAACAACCGTTTCGGCTGCCTTGCCAATGAAAGATGATGACTGGGGGCCTCTCGCAACCCCGGACGTCTTCTTTCTAAGCATGTTATCCTCCTAAAAAAACAAGAAAAGTTAATTAAAACCGTGCTGAAGCGTAAAAAGCTTTCACATGTTCCGTCTCGCGGTAGCCAGAACCTGACACCACTTCAACTTCGCCTGCTGATGCTGATTTACCCGCAACCGCTACCACACCGACAGCCGCAACAGATACTGCAGAACCCTTGAGGAAGTCACGACGACCTGCAACTGCATCTTTTTTGTTTGTATCTTCCATTTTTCCCTCCAAAAATGTGCCACACCTCATGTGTGACTCTATAAAACAGGAGCCTTACGCTACCCTGTTCCATCCATACTGAAAGCTTGGCTTTCAATCTCTAAAAAGGCAAGACCAATAGCGCCCACCGGCGCAAAAAACACTACAGTTTTTGCGGCCCCGATGTCGCGCATCAGCAAATCAGCCCAAGGTTCAATGTGCTTACGGAAAAACGTCGCTTGCTCAGCAATTGAATAACGCCGCCCAAACCGGCCCCGAATCAAACCCGACATCATATCAAATAGGCTAGCGATATGATCCTCAGGTTCTTTCACTCCGTCAGCGCGCCGAATACCGATGGCATCCATGTCAGAACGCAGATTTGCCAGCGGCTTGTCATTCAAAAAACCAGTTAGGTAATACGACGCAAATGGCAGAATTTCACCGCGCCCGACACCAATAAACAACGACACATATTCGTTCCGTATCAGACCGTTATCAAGTGTTTTTGCCAGATGCGCCAAAGTAAGGCAAGCACTGCCGATTGGCGTCTTATCACCTTGCAAGAGCGCAACCTCAGCGATCAACTCGTCACTGGGCTCCTTGCGCAGCAAAGAGGCAATAAAGTCGTACATGTCAGCGCGAAGAGCGTCTTCTTCGGCGATTTCAATCGGAGCAATATCTGCGTTTGTCATTTAACAATCCCAACTTTGTATACAAAACGCTAACACATCAAAACCACCCCCGCAATCCAACAGTTCACATTTGGAAAGATTTTTTATAAATTTTGGAAACAATCTTTAAACAGACGTAAACCAAAGGAAGGTGACGGTTTGAACGGATCTATTTTTTCCGAAAATCCATCCTTGCTGGACGCCAAGCAGGAATATGATTTTGCTCAGTTTTTTCTTCGCTATTGATGGTTTCTTTCATTTGGGCATTGCCGCCAACGGGCGCTTGCAGCGCCTTAATATCAGCAGTGCCTTTTTCGAATGAAGCCGGCACGGCATCGTCAATATTAGCCGTATTCTTAACTAATTTACTCAAAACCACCTGACTTTCACCCAGCATTTTTGGTAACTCACCCTGGATCAGGACAGTTTCACCATCATTATTTTGCACCAAAAGGTTATCGGTGTCACTGGTTTCGGCTGTTTCACTCGCCTTTGCTTGATCAAGCTGGTCGACCGAATCATCGCCACGCTCATTTTCATCCTGCTGGCCGTCTACTTCACCCTCTTTGGTTTCGGAATCGCCCTCTTTGGTTTCGGAATCGCCCTCTTTGGCCTCAGTTTCCTCGTCTAGGGCATCAGCTTCTTCCGGCTCAACAACCTCTTTTGCATAGCCCTTGCCGACGGTGTAGGCGGTTTGCATGCCTTCGATGACGGTGGCAGCATCGGTATAATCCTCACCATATTCAACCATATCATCAACAACACCGAATAGCGGATTCAGACGCCATAGACGTCGCAGCGCCATTTGCCGCACGCGCCCAGGCAAACCCTTACCGTTCAAAAACTGCTCAAGCACACTTTCTTCGGTAACCGCCTCAGGATCGGGAAGATCATATTTTTTTAAAAGTTCAGCATCGGTTAAAGCAGCGTCTTCCTCATCTTCGACGCCAGCATCTTCGGCGGTTTCGGGCGCTGGCACCTCATCTGGCACGTCTTCGCCTCTGGCTATCTGACTTTTGCGCGCTGACCAGCGCGACAAAAATCCACCCTCGCCGTCTTTGGCTTCTTCCTTGGCCTCAACATCATATTTCATGCGACGCGCCATTCACTTGACCCCATATTTTGATCTATTGAAAAATATAACCACTTTTGCGATGGCACCCTAGCATAGATCTAGTGATATTCATCACGGCTCTTGTGATCGGTTGGCACTTGAAACATGTCGCCGTCGCGGCGCAAGCGTGGATCAGCTCCACCAAGCTGGTCACGATCGACGCGCGCCTTGTCACGTTTGCGCTTTATAAATGGTTCCGGGTTGAAATGTATTTCAACAAACTCTTTTACAAAATCGGCAATCGGACCTTGCAAGGGTAGTTTTTCAACCTGATCTTCGCCGCAATCCTCATAATCTTGGATATTATAGGGTGACAAACTGATTTCAGCGAGATGAATATCGATATCATCATCACCTGAATAATTTTCATCTTCATTATGCCGCAAAACTGCATAAATCGCCGGTTCAGATGATGCCAAATTCTCTGCGTAGGCTTCAGCTTCGGCTCGATGCAGATCGAGTGATGCTTCAGCGGTAAAAAGTGCGTCACCAGCTTCATCACCCAAGGGCTGTCGCAAACGCTGAAAATGAACATCATTACTTGGCGGTAATCCGTCTCCGGTGCTGAGCTCAAGGGGCACCAGATCATGGATTACCCAGCGATGTGATTGCCATTTATTGTCAATCGACTGGCGTTCGATAATCAATCGAACCGCATAAAGAACATGCCGATTATCTGGCGAAATTACATTCGTCACGTTAAATAAACTCCCATCAATGCCCCCGACTATCCATCAAAATGATTATGTTTTGCAAGGTATATCGTTAAACTTACTTGTCTTTAGCGCGATGTTAGCTAGGTTAGCGGAACAACTTGTATTCAAACAACCCTGACCACAATGCGAACAAAAGGTTTTTTTCGATGAATTTATCAGACGCCAAGGTCATGATTTGCAATTGCGATGGCACGATGACGCTCGACGGCACCAAACTGGCAAAAGCCTGCGGTGCCGAGGGTGGCTGCAAGATCGCAACCTCGCTTTGCCGGACAGAAACAGGCGATCTGGCCGCTGCCATGCGCGACGCCCGTGACGCGAATCAATCTTTGTTGATTGCCTGCACACAGGAAACATCAGTTTTTGACGCCATTGCCGAAGAAATTGAATGCCCCTCGCCTGCAACCGTCAATATCCGTGAGCGCGCTGGCTGGTCAGATGAGTCAGAAAGCAGCACCGCCAAAATTGCCGCTTTGATCAAGCAGGCAAGTGATCGCCAAACACCATCACGAAGCCTTGCGCTAAATTCTGACGGCCGCTGTTTAATTTATGCCGATATGGGTCGTCCGAACGGCGGTGCCGATGCTGCCATTGCGCTTGGCCAGAAATTAAATGGTCAATTGGGCGTTACCGTTATGATTGCCAATCCAACCGATGATCTATTTCCAACAAAGGACTGCGGCATCCTTGCAACGGGTAAAATCAAAAGCGCCAAAGGCCATTTCACGCATTTCGATTTAGTGGTTGACCAATTTGGCGCAGCCTTGCCATCAAGCCGTGACTCGCTTCAATTTGAAAATCGAGCAAATGATGTCGAAACAAGCTGCGATATTCTGATCGATTTAACCGGCGATACACCATTTTTCACCGGCTGGGAAAAACGCGACGGATATTTCCGCGCCGCTGGTGATGATATCAACGCGCTTGCCGCTATCGAAAGCGAAGCCGCGCAAATGATTGGCGGCTTTGAAAAGCCAATCTATGTGAATTTTGATGAAAATCTTTGCGCTCATTCGCGCAATAAAATTGGTGGCTGTTCACGTTGCCTTGATGTCTGCCCAGCCGGTGCCATTCAAAGCCTTGGCGATCATGTTGCAATTGATCCGGCCATTTGCGGTGGCTGCGGCCTTTGTGGCGCTGTCTGTCCATCGGGTGCGGCACAAACCGCCTACCCGCCTGCAGACGGGCTGTTAACCAGCATCGCCAACCTTCATGATTATTATCAGACAGCTGGGGGCAAAGCCCCAAGCCTGTTGCTTCATGATGATTCCTATGGCGCCGAAATGATTGAAACCATCGCCCGTTTTGGCCGCGGTTTACCAGCCAGCCTGCTACCTGTTTCGATGCATGCAATGGGCCGTGCTGGACATGATATTATGGTGGCCGCAATTGCGCTTGGTTATCAGCAGGTCTTTGTGCTACTGAATCCGGTCAAAGATGTTGAAAATGCTCCACTTGTCGATCAGGCGACACTGGCAAGATCAATGCTTGCCGGTGTTAAGGCTGATGCCGATAACCGCATTGTTCTTGTTGATGCTGTCGATCCTGACGCGGTTGCCGAAATCTTTTACAACAGCCCGTGTAAAAGCAGCGCCAAACCAGCGCCATTCAGCCCGATTGGTGCGCCGCGTTCGATGACACGGCTTGCCATGCGCGGCCTTGCCAACGCAAATGGCACGGCGGGAACCGTGATTGATTTGCCTTCTGGCGCGCCTTATGGTCGTGTTGAGATTGATACAGATAATTGTACGATCTGCCTGTCTTGTGTCAGCGCCTGCCCCGCTGGCGCGTTGCAGGATAATCCTGATGCACCGCAATTGCTGTTCCGTGAAGATGCCTGTCTGCAATGCGGTATTTGCGTTGCAACCTGCCCTGAAAAAGTGATCGCGCTTGTGCCGCAATTCAATCTTGCCGACAGCGCGATGGCAACCGAGCTGATTATTGAAGATACACCATTTGAATGCACATCCTGCGGCAAACCATTTGGCAGTTCGAAATCAATCGAGCGAGTGATCAGCAAGCTTGCCGATCACAGCATGTTTCAAGACAGCGCAAAGACCGACATCCTGAAAATGTGTGAGGATTGCCGTGTTGAAGCCATGTTCGAGCAGAAAGATAAAATGATGGAAATGCGCGATCGGCCAAAACCCCGCACGACTGACGATTACCTGAATTAATCAAGCCGTTAAATCTGCGGCAGGTTGGATTCGAAATCTGCCGCAGATCAGCCTTATATATATTCAAATATTAAATTAAGATGGATCGCTAACCGGCAGATTTACAAGCAAGTTCTGCGGTTTCATTCTTACGACCCCTGCCTCATCCATTGCCAGCCCAAGGTAAACCGGCTTACCCGCCATTTCAGCAACAAACCCGTTATCGGTTTCCAATTTGAAAAGACATAAAATGCGCCGCAATCTCGGCTCATCAACCTCGTCACCACGATACAGGTCATTCAGAATTTTGGTGGCTTCGGCATCAAGGCCAATATGCCATGACCAGGCTTCATCTTCGATTTTGACCATTGGCGAAACGCGAACCGCAAGCGGTAAAAAATGCGCAATCCATTTTTCTAAAACTCGCGCCAAACCATCAAGTGCTGGCTGGGTATAGGCGATGTCAATTGATGTGTTAAACAGGTCGGATCGTTCCCAATATTCATCAGCCGTTTCCGTTGCAAGAATATCAATTTGCACCTCATCATTCGCACTTGTTGGCTCAAGCGCCTTTTGCATGCCTGATTGCAGCTGCACTGTTGCGTGATCCGCAACCATGATACGCCCATCATCAAGCGTTACCACCTGATTGCGGAATAGAATCTCGGCTGCCCGCAATTGCAAGGGGTCGGTTTCGCCATCAAGAATATTACGAAGAATAATCTGCGCTATCTGTTCAAAAAACAGCGGTGGGATATTCGGCTGGGCATTGCGTGCCATTGCCATGTAGGCCGATTCCAAAGTCGGGTAATCTGCCAGAAAATTACGGAACCGCAAAACCGCCTGATAATTATGCACAACATCTTTATCAGCAATTTCAAACAAATCTGTTGGCACCACCGCAGCAAAAGGATCATCAACCAATTTCTTATGAAGCGCAATTTCAGCATCACATGACCCCTCTTCAGGGGCCACTTCTTCACGCATGAAATAGGCGCGCATAAAATCAGCGCTTGGCATCATATGCCCATGATCGTCACGAGTTGTTAAATGCCATCCAGAGGTAAGCCAAAAATCATTGCTCATTACGTTCTTAAACTCCATCAAGGCCCAATCACCGGTGCCTATTATTCCTGACCATGCGCATGTTCAGTGCTATCTGCTACGTCATCATCATCATCGACCATTGTCCATATTTTCTGTTCGGCACAGGATTCAGGCTTGGCAAGGCTGCGAAACGACTCGCGAATCCCATCATCGCCAAGGCTGCGCTGGATCGCCAGCAAAGTGCCAGTTTTATGTTCAGCGCATAAATCTGCCATGAACTTGATCTCTTCAGTTACCGCGGCCATCGCCGCTGCTTCGTCAGGGGCACCAAACTCATTCATAAAAATCGAGCAAAGCCGTTTTTCAATCTTGCCAAGATCATCCGGCTTTACCGTGACAATGCTAACCAAGGTTGAGAAGCCCATTGAATCAAGCCCGAGAAACCCATTGCTAAACGCTTGTTTTACCTTGCCTTTAATATCTGTCTCGCCAATACCAGCAAAGCAGAAAGTGCCGACAAGCGCCCATTCGCCTTCATCGGCTGCCAGCGGAAACACATTCAGATCAGACGGGTCAAACCGGATGGTTTTTGCGAGTTTCATAGCTGGTTTACCAATTTCCTATCCACAACAGACCAGCCCCTTAGGGCAGAACTGGCGTGCCACAAACAGCTTCGAGTTCATGTGGCATAACCGATGATGCTTTTCCATCAAGTTTAACCAACGCGCCGCCATGTTCATCAAGACCAAGCCATTCAGCCTGTTCACCGCCAGCGAAATCGATTGGCGCGGATGCTTCTAGCCGCTGCATCCAACTGTCATAAAGCGGGCGGAAACCGTCATCTTGCCAGCGGTTTACCCAAGCCAGAAAATGCCGGCAGCTTGATTCAACCAAGCGGGTGCGCGAAATGAACCCGCCCCCTTCTTCGGCCATCGAGGTTTGTTCTGCGCCAGGGGTTTGCGACCATTCAGCCTGATCCTGTTCTTCGGCGGTCAAACGCACATCGGCGCTGACAATCATCCATTCTGGCACGTCATCGCTGCCTGCTGTCGGATCAATTACCAGACGCACCATGCCGGCACGCCCACGATTTAGCATTACATAGCCCGGCAATTGATAGGTGACAGCAATTTCAGGCGGCGCTAGCGCCCCGATTGAGTCACCAAGCCCAATCATCATTGCAAAAAGCATCTGCCCAGCTTGACGAACCGCAACATCCGGCTCTAGCCGAACGGCAATCTGCATCCGGTCAATTCTTTCAGCGTAAAAAACAGTGCCAACTTCGGTATTTGCGGCAACCGCAACGGCCTTCGCCAACACATCCTGACCAGCAGGCACTTCAACAGCCCTTAGCAAAGGCGGCAATTGCGGCACGGTTGTTTGATCGGCCGGATCATCTTCATAATATAATGTCATGCGCTTTCCTCATTATGGAGATCGGCGACCTCCATCAAACGTCTAGCAATACTGCGAAAAGTCTTTGCCTGTTCAGATTGCGGCTCGGCAACAACAATGGGGGTCCCTGAATCCGAACCAACCCGAACTGCCATTGACAAAGGGATTTCCCCAAGCAGTTCAATACCACGTTTTTTCGCCTCGCGCGCTGCGCCGCCATCGCCAAAAATATGGTCTTTACGGCCACAATCCGGACAACTCCAATGCGACATATTCTGCACCATCCCCAGCACCGGCACATTCGCTTTTTCAAACATTGTCAATGCTTTAACAACATCTAGCAGGGCAATATCCTGCGGCGTTGACACAATCACGGCCCCTGCCAAATTCACCTGTTGCGCCAATGATATCTGAATATCACCGGTTCCGGGCGGCAAATCAATGATGATCACATCAAGCACGCCCCATGCAACCGAGTCCAGCATTTGCGTCAACGCCGATTGCACCATCGGTCCACGCCAGATCATCGCCGTATCATCAGGCACCAGCAATCCCATCGACATTAGATGCACGCCATAGCTTTCCAGCGGCTTTACCATGTCACCACCCGCCGACGCCGGACGACCACTCACGCCAAGCATACGCGGCTGTGACGGCCCATAAACATCGGCGTCAAGCAAACCAACCCGCAACCCCTCAAGGCGCAATGCAATGGCCAGGTTTACCGCTGTTGTTGATTTGCCAACACCGCCCTTGCCCGATGCCACCGCAACAAAGCGGCGCACCTTGCTCTCAAGAATTTTTTCGGTCACTGGCCCTTCATCTTCAGACAGGGCGCTCATGCCCCCCTGATCGCCAGCATGCGCGGTAACCATCACGGTTGCGCTGGTCACGCCTTCGATCGCCAACGCCGCCTTTTCCGCAGCACGGCGCACCGGTTCCATTGCTGGCCCACGATGCGCAGGCACCTGAAGGGCAAAACTGATATTGCTATCCTTGATCTGTAAGCCGGTTACCATGCCAAGCGCAACGATATCGCGCCCCTGCGATGGGTCTTGAACATTCGCCAGCGCCGCCAGAATCAACTCTTGGGTCAAAGCGGCCATTTATTCAGGTGCCACCAAATTTGCCGTGACGTCATGTGTGAATTGCAGATCGGCAATCTCAACACGCGCTGTTACCACCACTTCTGCGCCAGCCGCAATTTTGCCATCGGCCACGGCTTTGGCAAGCGCGCCAGCCAATTCCTGATGCGCGGTCACGCCTAGCTGCTTTAAAAATTTCCGCATTGCCATTTCACTAGCAGTCATATCTTCGCGTTGGTCTTTGCTCATCGTCAATCCTATCATAATGGGCCTTTTGCATCAGGCCTTGTAATTTCGGGGTTTTGTTCGTTAAACCGTTTCCCGTTATTCGGGTGTTTTCAGGGTTTTAACAAATTCTAATATGTCACCAACATCCTCAAGGGTAAGGATGATTTCTTTGCTAAAGGCTGGCAGGGCGTCACTTCTTGGCTCGCTTACGCCTTCGATCCGAACAAGTGATGGATGCGGCGGCAAAATATAAAAAATCTCAAACCTATACGCCCAATCATCAAGCCATTTCATCGCCGAAAATGACGGGGTGGATCCAATACCGCCATAAGGGTTGATCCCCGGCACAACATGGCATCGCGTGCAATGTTCGCGCACCACCTTCAACCCTCGTTCAACCGCGGTATCGGCTTTGACTGCTACACCCATAAAGGCGCCACCAAATAAAGCGGCGGCAATAATAGACTGACCAAACAAACGCAAAATAAACAAACCCTTTTTCTAAACCGTTGGATCGGCCATATGTTCACGCAACATATCGGCATATTGCGCCACCATATGCTGAACAAAATCTTCTTGTTCCTCAACATTCAAAACATTTTTGCCAACATGCGCGGCATAACGCGCCGCCGCATACAGCATTACCATTTGTAATTCGGTTGATTCGATCTTTTTGTTTCGCTGATTTGCCAGCGAGATAAACTGGTCGGCAACGCGCAAAAAAGACTGGCTGTCCAAAATGCCCTCACGATGCGTTTCCGGATCAAATTCATCAGGCCGTTGATGCCATGGTGGAAATTTCATTATCAGTAAAACCTTAAATTAAATATTATTAAAACTACTCTAACAGCTTTTTCGACGCAGATGAACCCGTTGCCAGCGCTGTTTTCCCAAACAACATCGCCTAATCATCATTATGATCAATCTGAACAGACCGCATCCATGACAAAATATCGGCTGATTGATCGTCAATAAGGGCAACATGCGCCCGATAGCGGCGAATCAAATCTTTGCCAAGCGGGGTTAATGTCGCCCCACCCTTGCTCGACCCTCCGCGCTCGGTCACAAACAAAGGGTCACGAAACCCGCTTTGCATCGAATCAAGCAGGAACCACGCACGGCGATAACTCATTCCCATCTGGCGCGCGGCCGCGCTAATTGACCCAGCCTCGCCAAGCAAGGCCAGCAAATTTATTTTGCCAAGGCCAATGGTCTCATCAGCAATGAATAATTTTGTACGCACACCAGGTTCTTGGGCCGCATGCCGTGTCTTTTTCGCTGCGGTCAAAAACGACCTCCTTCGCCAACAAATCCTGTCCGTCTCAACCTTACCTATTATCCACATGCTAGGCGATATGAAAAACAAAACATCGGGTTTGCAACGCCTCTTAATATTCAATAAAACATAAGAATGATCCAACTTGGTTTCAGCTTTTTTTCAATTTTGCGCCGCCTATCGTGTTTCACGCGATTGGTGATGGCGGGTTATATTGTGCTTTTGACCAGCTTTTTCGCCATGACTGGCCATGCGGCCAAGCCAGTGATCATTGTTCAATCCGCCACCACAATCCAAAATTCGGGTCTTTACGACCATCTATTGCCGTTATTCGAGGCTGAAAATGATATTAATGTGCGAATTGTTTCGGTTGGCACGGGTCAGGCGCTTCGCAATGCCAAAAAATGTGATGCCGAACTGGTCATTGTCCATTCAAAAATTGATGAAGAAAAATTTGTAATCGATGGCTTTGGCAGTCAACGCCATGATTTAATGTATAATGATTTCATTCTGGTTGGACCAAAGGATGATCCAGCACAAATCAGAACCGCCAAAACAACAATTGAGGCTTTTCAGAAAATTGCCGCAGCTAAAGCCAGATTCGCATCACGAAGTGATGATAGCGGCACACATAAGGCCGAACGCCGATTTTGGCAGGCAGCAAGCACAACGCCAACAGATGCAAGCGGCAAATGGTATCTTGAAACCGGCCTTGGTATGGGAGCAACTCTCAATTTTGCGGTTCAGGCTGATGCCTATGCCCTTACCGATCGGGCAACATGGCTGACATTCAAAAACAAAACCGCGCATATACCGCTTTTTCAGGGGGATCCGGCATTGTTCAACCAATATGGCGTTGTTTTGGTCAGTCAAACCCACTGCCCAACAATAAAGGCGGCCGAATCCCGTGTTTTTGCCGATTGGCTGTTATCGCCCAAGGGGCAAACCGCAATTGCCACTTTCCAACCTGCAAACAGGCCTTTGTTTTTTCCCAATGCAACCCCTTAGGCCACTGGCTCATGGTTACCTCTTGGCAGGCGTCGCCTGTGACAAATCAGCCGATGCATGTGATTCCCAATCGTCAATGCCGCAATCAGGTGCTATAATTCAAAAATGAAACGTCGTCATTTCCTCACCCTCGCCGCCGCTGGTGCAACAGGTTCATTGGTTTCGCCTTCCCCATGGACGCGCCTCAATGCCGCAACGACAATGCAGCAAATCACGGCTGGCAAGACACGGCTGAACATTGCTGGTACTGGCCAGCCTGACACTGATCTATGGCTTTATAACCAATCTTGCCCGGGCCCCATGCTGCGCTATCGTAAAGGCGATATGCTTCGCGCTGAGGTTCGCAACAATCTTGATGTGGCAACGACCATTCACTGGCACGGTATTCGTAATTTGAATGAAATGGACGGTGTTGCCAATCTAACACAAGCACCGATCGAACCCGGCGAGACATTTGCTTATGAATTCCCGCTAAATGACAGCGGCACCTATTGGTATCACGCCCATAATATGGGCTGGGAACAGGTGGCGCGCGGGCTTTATGGCCCGTTGATCATTGATGATGACCAAGACCCTGACGTTGACCATGATATATGTTTGATGGTTGATGATTGGCGGCTGGATAATGATGGGCAAATTGACCAAGCCTCATTGGGCGGGTTGCATGATTGGTCACATGGTGGACGGCTTGGCAACTGGCTGACAGTCAATGGCAAATCGGCACCCGAATTTCGGGTGAAAGACAAAGCGCGCATCCGTTTACGCCTGATCAGCGCAGCAAATGCGCGGATCATGACTTTCCAATTGACCAATGCGTCGGCAACCTTGATTGCGCTTGATGGCGCTTTTTGCCAGCCTGAGCAAGTGACCAAAATCATCTTGGCGCCAGCGCAACGTGCCGATGTTATTTTGGATATCGATCGTGGTAGCATCGATATTGCCGAAATCAGCACTGGCGAACCTTATCCAGCCGCAACCCTGCTTGTTGATCCTGCGCTTGGCTCTTCAAGCCTCAGCAAAACACCAATTAACACGCCAAAACCGGCGGCGTTGCCATCTTTGAGGCAACTGCGCCGCATTCCAATTCACATGCAGGGCGGCGCGATGGGCAATTTGCAAAAAGCCACATTTGAAGGGGCGGAATTGTCTCTTCGCGAATTGGCGCAAAAACACAAAAAACTATGGGCTTTTAACGGCCAGATTGGCGACTATTCGACGCTTTTTGCCGAGATTGACCAAAATAATCTCGTGTCACTTGATGTCTATAATGATACAGCATGGCGCCATGCGATGCATCTTCACGGCCATCATTTCTGGGTTATGTCGGATGACCCGACGCTGGCGCTTCCCGCAGGCCAGCGCGACACCTGGCTTATGCAACCGCAAGAACGTATCAGCCTTGTTTTCAAGGCCGATAACCCGGGTCTATGGCTTTTTCATTGTCATATGCTTGAACATGCCGCATCAGGCATGGGCGCGGTTCTATCAATCGATTAGCCCCACGCCCAGTTCTGTTTTCAATTCACGCTGTTTTGGCGAATGGTGGTTTGTCAGACAACGGTAACGGTAAATGATCCGATGCCTTCGACCTCGCCGATCATCACGTCACCGCGTTCGATCGGCCCTACACCGGCTGGCGTTCCAGACATGATCAGATCACCAGCAGCAATGTCATAAAAGCGCGATAGATACGCAATCATTTCCGGCACTTTCCAAATCATCTGGTTCAAATCACCAATTTGACGTTCGGCACCATTGACCTGAAGCGCAATCCGCCCCTGATCGAGATGACCGGTGTCACTGGCTGGCACCAGCTCGCTCATCGGTGCTGATCTTTCAAACGCCTTGCCGATTTCCCAAGGACGACCCATCTTTTTAGCCTCGCCCTGCAGATCGCGGCGCGTCATATCCAGCCCAAGACCATAGCCAAACACATGATCAAGTGCATCTTCTTCACGAATATCAACACCGCCACTTTTCAGCGCGACAATCATTTCCATTTCGAAATGCACATCACTGGTTTGCGGCGGGTACGGAAACTCACCACTGGTATCAACATTTTCCGCATTTTTCTGGAAAAAGAATGGCGGCTCTTTATCCGGATCATGGCCCATTTCAATGGCGTGATCGGCATAATTACGGCCGATACAATAGATCCTGCGCACCGGAAAAACAGCATCACTGCCACGAACTGGCAAGCTTACTTGCTGTGCCGGCTCAATTACATAATTCGTCATCTTGGAATTTTCCTTTTTACCAATAACAAAGCAAATCGATTAAACAGACCGGCGTGCCGCATAATAGGCCACGCGCCGCTCAAGATAGGCCAAGAATTCTGCAATCAAGAAAGCCAGCGAAAACAGCACCAACAGCACTGCCCAGAAATGCTTCATCAAGAAATTTGCAGAATAGAGTTCAAACAGAGCGCCAAAGCCGACAATAGATATCAACAATTGCCCAATAATGACACCCTTGACCGCGCGAATAAAGCCAATCCGGACACCGCCAAGAATTTCTGGCAAAGCTGCCCAAAAATAGATTTTGAAAAAAGCATCTGTGGGTGATGCGCCAAAAGAATGTGCCATTTCAACAAGGGACCGGTTAATTTGCAGAACGCCAGCGCGGGCATTCAACACAATGATCCAGATCGCAAATAACGCCGTCGTGATAATAATAGCCTTTAGCCCAAACCCAAACAGCACCATCAGAACAGGCACCAAAGCAGTTAATGGCGCGCTCAAGAACATATTGACCCAAGGCAACAGCAATTCATCGATAAGGCGGTTTTTACCCATCAAGATGCCGACAGGGATACCGATCACAATTGCCGATACCGTGCCAACAATAAAGGCATAGCCAGTATCACTTAGCGCCTTAATAAACACCTTGGTGGTACCGATTTCCATCAATGTCTGAAAAATTGCCGATAATGGTGGCAAAAAGAAGGTCAATTCCAGATGCCCGACAAGCTCCCATAAAAGCCCCCACAAGATCAGGGAGGACATACCAGGCAATTCATAGCCAAAAAGCTTCATCACGCCCCCCTATTCAACATAGGTCCGAAGCGACGACCAAATTTTGTCGACAATATCAAGATATTCAGAATCGCGCCGAATGCTGTCAGTGTCTTTGTGAC